>NZ_JAUCDN010000072.1:0-12528 GCF_034675085.1 Devosia sp. | reverse complement strand
GGCGTGGACGCCAACGCCCTGCAACGCCCCAAGCGCTTCTTCGGCGCGGCGCGCAATATCGAGGGCGGCGGCTCGCTGACCATCATCTCGACGGCGCTGATCGATACCGGCAGCCGCATGGATGAAGTGATCTTCGAAGAGTTCAAGGGCACCGGTAACTCCGAAATCATTCTTGACCGCAAGGTTGCCGACAAGCGCATCTTCCCGGCCCTGGACATCACCAAGTCCGGCACCCGCAAGGAAGAATTGCTGGTCGAGCCCGATATCCTGAAGAAGATGTATGTGCTGCGCCGTATCCTCAACCCGATGGGGACGATCGACGCCATGGAATTCCTGATGGATAAGGTCCGCCAGACCAAGACGAATTCCGACTTCTTCGATTCCATGAACACCTGATGGCCCAAGACGCGCCGGTTTCTGCGGCCGCGTTCCGGCCCGCCTGATTTCGATGCGGGTGGGCGACACCATCGTGGCCTTGTCCTCGGGGGCCTTGCCTTCGGGGGTGGCGGTGATCCGGCTTTCCGGGCCGGAGGTCGGGACAATCCTGCGCGCGGTAAGCGGGCCCCTGCCGGAACCGCGCCGGGCCAGCCTGCGTCCTATCGGAACACAGGCCCAGCTCGATCGTGGGCTGGTGCTGTATTTTCCTGCCCCGCACAGCTTTACTGGCGAGGATTGCGCGGAATTGCAGGTTCATGGTTCGCCGGCGGGCGTGCGGGCCATTCTCAAGCTTTTGGTTGCTCAGGGGGCCCGGCTCGCAGAGGCCGGTGAATTTACCCGCCGCGCCTTTGAAAACGGCAAGCTGGACCTGGTGGAAATCGAGGGGCTGGGAGACCTTCTGGAGGCGGAGACCGAAAACCAGCGTCGCCAGGCGCTGGCCCGGCTGGAAGGGGGCCTGTCGCGGCGCATCGCGGATTGGCGGCATCGATTGCTTGACCTGCGCGCCGATATCGAGGCGCATCTGGATTTTTCCGATGAAGGCGATGTCGGTGAAAGCCTGCCACCACACTTTGCCGCCGGCGTTGCCGGCTTGGCTGAGGATATTGCCAAGGCCCTGGCGGGGCTGGAGCATGGGCGCATCCAGCGCGAGGGGGTGCGGGTGGCGCTGGCCGGCGCGCCCAATGTCGGAAAATCCAGCCTGCTCAATGCCTTGGCGCGATCGGACATCGCCATCGTCACCGATGAGGCAGGAACCACGCGCGATGTGCGCGAGGTGCCGCTCGATATTGGCGGCCAGCTTTATGTGCTGCTGGATCTGGCCGGCTTGAGGCAAACCGACAGCAAGGCGGAGGCCGAGGGCATTCGCCGCGCCCGTGAAGCCATTGAAAATGCCGACATTGTTTTATGGCTCAGCGCTCCGGATGCGCCGGCATTGGCGGTGGAGGCGACGGGCGCCAGGCAACTCCATATCGGCACCAAGGCCGATATGGGCACGATCCCGGGCGTCGAGCTTTCCGTCTCGGCGCAAACCGGAGCCGGATTGCCGGATTTGCTCGCGCGGATTGAGCAATTGGGGCAAAGCATGGTAACGGGGGAGCCGGTGCTTTTGAGCCGTGCGCGAGACCGACAGGCCCTGGAAGCGGCCCTGGCTGGCATGAGCGAGACATTGGACCAGCTTGCAACGCCCGAACTGGCAGCGGAAAGCCTCAGGGCGGCGTCGCAGGCGCTGGAGCGGCTGATCGGCCGGATCGACGCTGAAAATGTGCTCGACCGGCTGTTCGCCAGTTTCTGCATCGGCAAATGATTCACGTGAAACATTTTTGACCTGCGTCGGAAAAGCGATTCACGTGAAACATCGACCATCTGAACCCCATCGGAGGGCAGTATCGTGACGGATTATGCGGTTATCGTTGTCGGCGGCGGCCATGCCGGCTGTGAAGCCGCAGCCGCTTCGGCGCGCCTGGGCGTACCGACGGCGCTGGTAACGCATAAATTCGCCACCATTGGGGAAATGAGCTGCAATCCGGCGATTGGCGGTCTGGGCAAGGGCCATCTGGTGCGCGAGATCGACGCCCTGGATGGGTTGATGGGCCGCGTGGCCGATGAGGCCGGCATTCAGTTTCGCGTGCTCAACCGGCGCAAGGGGCCGGCGGTGCGCGGGCCGCGCGCGCAGGCGGATCGCAAGCTCTACCGCCAGGCCATGCAGGCGGTGATTAGCGCCCAGCCCAATCTCGACGTGATCGAGGGCGAGGTCGACGATCTCACGGTCAGCAATGGGGTGGTGAGCGGGGTGGTGCTGCTCGATGGGCGACGCATTGGCGCCAAGGCCGTGGTGCTGACCACCGGCACCTTTCTGCGCGGCCTGATCCATAGCGGCGAAAGCAGCCATCCCGCTGGACGCATCGGGGAAAAGCCAGTGCTGGGGCTGTCTGAACGGCTCGAGGCATTGGGCCTGCGTTTGGGGCGGCTGAAGACCGGCACGCCGGCGCGGCTCGATGGCGCCAGCATCGACTATTCCGTTCTGGACGCCCAGCCGGGTGACAATCCTCCCGAGCCGTTTTCGGCGCTGACCGCGGCCATTACCACGCCACAAGTGGTCTGCCACATCACGCGGACCACGGCGGAGACGCATCGCATCATCGCCGCCAATGTGCATCGCTCGCCGATGTATTCGGGGCGCATCCAGAGTCGCGGGCCGCGCTATTGCCCGTCCATCGAAGACAAGATCGTCCGTTTCGCCGACCGGGAGAGCCACCAGGTGTTCCTCGAACCGGAAGGGTTGGACGACAACACGGTCTATCCCAATGGGGTTTCCTCGTCGCTGCCTCCCGAGGTGCAGGAAGAGTTCCTCCATACCATGCCGGGGTTGGAATCGGTGCGCATCATCCGGCCCGGCTATGCAATCGAATATGACCATGTCGATCCGCGCGAGCTGCGCGCCACGCTGGAACTGAAGCGGCAGCCAGGACTGTATCTCGCCGGTCAGATCAACGGCACCACCGGCTATGAGGAGGCGGGTGGACAGGGCCTGTTGGCGGGCGCCAACGCCGCACTGGCCAGCCTTGGCCTGGAGCCGATCGTGTTGTCGCGGACGCAGAGCTATCTGGGCGTGATGGTGGACGATCTGGTGACGCGGGGCGTCTCCGAGCCCTATCGCATGTTCACCTCGCGCGCCGAATTCCGCCTGCATCTGCGCGCCGACAATGCCGATCAGCGGTTGACGCCCCATGGCATGGAAAAAGGGTTGGTCGGGGAAGAGAGGCAGGCGCTCTTCACGCGCAAGGCGGAGGCATTGGCGCGGGGGCGAACCCTGCTGACGACGCTTTCCATCTCGCCCAACAAGGCCCGCAAGGCCGGGATCGCCGTCAATGAAGATGGAAAGGCGCGCTCTGCCTTCGATCTCCTTTCCTATCCCGATATCGGATGGGCGGATGTCGCCCATATCTGGCCGGAAATCGCCAGCATCCCCGAAGCTGTGGGGGAGCAGCTGGCGGTGGATGCGCAGTATGCGGTTTATTTGGACCGACAACGCCAAGATATCGAAGCGGTGCGGCGCGATGAACGCAAGGTGATTCCCGGCTGGCTCAACTATGCAGCCATTCCGGGGCTTTCCATTGAACTGCGCAACAAGTTGGAGCAGCAGCGCCCTGAAACGATCGCCGAGGCCCAGGCCATGGACGGAATGACGCCGGCGGCGATCACGCTGCTGCTGGCCGTGATCCGCCGGGGCGAAATGCGCGAGGCCGGATAATGGCCGAGCCGTCTTCGATCGCGCCTTATGAGCGGTTTTTGTCGCGACCGATTGATGAGGTTGTTCGCGATCTGGAATCCTATGCTCAGTTGCTGCGGCAATGGCAAAGGGTGCAGAATCTTGTTTCACGTGAAACACTGGACCAGGTTTGGACACGGCATTTTGCGGATAGCTTGCAAGCATTGACGCTATTGGAGGCGCAGGACCGGCGCTTTCTCGATTTGGGCAGCGGCGGCGGCTTTCCGGCGCTCCCCCTGGCAATTGCCAGCAAGGGACTTGATCGGCATTTCGTGTTGGTTGAA
Source organism: Devosia sp. (assembly GCF_034675085.1). Classification (GTDB taxonomy): domain Bacteria; phylum Pseudomonadota; class Alphaproteobacteria; order Rhizobiales; family Devosiaceae; genus Devosia. Next base: position 8,538 of record NZ_JAUCDN010000072.1, on the reverse strand, counting down.
CCGACAGGCCGCAAGGTCAGTTTTCTGCGCACCGTGGCGCGGGAACTGGGGCTCAGCGTTACGGTTTTGGGCGCGCGAATCGAAGCGGCTGATTCACGTGAAACAGGGGCGGCGGATGTCATCACATCGCGCGCCTTGGCCAGTTTGCCGGTGTTGTGCGATTGGATGGCGCCGTTTTTCGGCCCAAATACCCGCGCCATCCTGCATAAAGGCCGGGAACATGTTGAAGAACTCGCGGAAACAGATGCGCGCTGGAGCTATGACGTGGTAATAAGAAGCAGCGACACCGACGCAAGCGGCGTGTTGCTCACGCTCAAAAATCTGCGTGAAAGATCAGTTCGTTAGCGGCAAACTGAACTGGAGGCCGAATGTGGCACCCCGTATCCTGACATTGGCCAACCAAAAAGGCGGCGTGGGAAAGACCACGACCGCCATCAATCTCGCCACGGCGCTGGCCGCCATTGGCGAGAGGGTGCTGATCGTCGATCTCGATCCGCAGGGTAATGCCTCCACCGGCCTGGGCATTTCCCGCACCGACCGCGAGGTTTCCTCCTATGACCTGCTGGTCGGAGAAGCCAGCGTGGCGCAGTCCGCGATCCTGACCAGCGTGCCCAATGTCGCCATCGTACCCTCGACCATGGACCTGCTCGGGGTGGAGCTGACCATTGCCGGCCATCAGGATCGGGCATTCAAGCTGCGCAACGCCTTCAAGCAGCTGGGTGAGCTTAGCATCAATGACAAGCCGGTAAGCTATATCCTCATCGACTGTCCGCCCTCGCTCAACCTGCTCACGGTCAATTCGCTGGTGGCCGCCGACGCGGTATTGGTGCCACTGCAATGTGAATTCTTCGCCCTGGAAGGGCTGAGCCAGCTTTTGCAGACCATCGAGCAGATCCGCTCGACGCTTAATCCACGCCTGTCCATCCAGGGCGTGGTGATGACCATGTTCGACAAGCGCAACAACCTTTCCGAGCAGGTGCTGAACGACGTGCGCAGTGAAATGGGTGATCTGGTCTATGATACGGTCATTCCGCGCAATGTGCGGCTGAGCGAAGCGCCGTCCTACGGCAAGCCGGCGCTGCTCTATGACCTCAAATGTGCCGGCAGCCAGGCCTATCTGCGCCTGGCGACGGAAGTGATCCGCCGCGAGCGCCAGCTCAACGCCGCATAGGAGCCCGAAATGAACGAAAAACCCACACGTCTCGGTCGCGGGCTCGCGGCGTTGATCGGCGATATGGCCACTGTGGAAGGCGCAAGGGTAACCGAATCGGGAGGCGTCAAGCGCCTGCCGGTGGAGTTCATCATCGCCAACCGCGCAAATCCGCGCCGCACGTTCGATCCGGAGCAGCTTGAAGAGCTGACCAATTCGATCCGTGAGAAGGGCGTGATGCAGCCGCTGCTGGTGCGGCCCAGCGAAGACCCCAATATTTTCGAGCTGATCGCCGGGGAGCGACGCTGGCGGGCGGCGCAACGCGCCGGCCTGCATGACGTGCCGGTGATCGTGCGCGAGGTGGGCGACAAGGAAGCGCTGGAACTTGCCATTATTGAAAATGTGCAGCGCGCCGACCTCAACCCGCTGGAAGAGGCCATGGGCTATGGCCAATTGATCGAGCAGTTCGACTATACCCAGCAGGACCTGGCGCAGGTGATCGGCAAGAGCCGCTCGCACGTGGCCAATACGCTGCGGCTTTTGCGCCTGCCCGAGGATGTGCGTGAAATGGTGGCCAGCGGCTCGCTGACCGCCGGCCACGCCCGGACGCTGATCACGGCGGAAGACCCGGCAAGCCTGGCGCATAGGATCGTGGAGCAGGGCCTATCGGTGCGCGAAGCCGAGGCGATGAGCCAGCAGCGCGAGCCGGGCGGCAAGAGGAAAACGTCTGACGGGCCATCGGAACGCGATGCCGATATCGTGGCGCTGGAGCGGCGGCTTTCCTATGCGCTGGGGCTTTCGGTGTCGCTGGCCCATAGCGAGAAGGGCGGACGGCTGGAAATCCGCTATCGCACGCTGGAACAGCTCGACGGGCTCTGCCTCAGGCTCACCGGCTATTCCAACTGATCCCTGAAGGCTCGACAGTGGTCCTCGTTTCACGTGAAACGGGGCGCCCCGTATTTTAATGGGCTGCGGCCATCATGCAGATCGCCAGCAAAGTGCGGCGCAGCGCCGGTTCGGCCAGCGCCGGCCGGCGCCGGCTGTCGGAGGTGGCGGCGAGCAGTCGAGCGCTGGCGCTGGCCAGCGCCCCATCCGACCATAGGCGCAATTGCTGCTCCAGGGCGGCCATGCGCGAGAAGTGCGGCTTGGGACGCAGGCCATCCAGCACCGCGCGCGGGGTCTTTCCGGCATCGACCTCGCCCCGCCAGCGCCGCAGATTGGCAAAATGCAGATTGCCCATGGCAAGCAGACGCTGCGGGTCCACGGCGGAAGACAAGGCGCGATTGAGCGCCAGCTCCAGCTTTTCGGCATGGCCCGAGCCGGTAGCATCCAAAATGGCGTCGATGACCAGCATGCCATTGTCGGCGCAAAGCAGCAGGACATCCTCGCGCGTCAATTGGCCGCCACCGCCAGCATAGAGGCACAGCTTTTCCAGTTCGCGGCGGGTAATCTCACGGTCATTGCCGAGAATTTCGCGCAAGGTGGTGACGACATCGGCATCGATACGAATGTTCTGCTGGTTGAAAGTCTCGCGGATCAGCGCCTGCAGGGTTTCATCGCTGTCGGGATAGCAGGGCAGGGCGCGGCCATATTTGGCCCCTTCCACCAGCGCGCGCAGCGCGTCGCGGGGCAGGAGGTTGCCGGCCTCGAGGATGATCGCGGCCCCGGCGGGATCGTCTTTAAGCTCGCTGAGGGGCATGACCAGCGCCTTGCCGGCGCCGCGTACGCGTACGATCCGTTTGCCACCGAACAGCGAGACCGTGCGGGCTTCAACCGCAAGAAGGGAAGGGTCGGCGTCGATTTCCGCGCCATCCAGCGTCACCAGGCTGGCAGATTCGGGATCGTTCCCGCTCAATTGGCGGATCAGGCGCTGGGCGGTTTCGCGCACAAGGCCGGCATCGGGCCCATAGGCCAGGAAAATGCCCTCGGTGATGTCGGGCCGGGCCAGGAAACGGGCGACTTCATGCGCCTTGAGCGCGCCCATCAGCGGCTGAGACGGGCCAGAACGGCAAGGCGAAGCGATTCGGCGGCCGCCTTGGCTGCCCGCTCGCTGGCTTCGGTGTCGGCAGTATTGATGGCGAGAAGCTGGTCGGAACCGGTATAATCCGCCGATGCCTCCCGGGTAATTTCGATGGGCTGGGCGTCGCTGCCGTCGCGGGTGGTGATGACCAGCCTGGCCGTCACGGTGACGCGGGCGGTCTTGTTGGGGTTGGCCGTGATGGAGTAGCCGACCCGAGCGACGCTGCTGCTGACCGTCACCGTGGCCAAGGGCGCGGTTTCGCTGCCGGAGGAGCCGAAGCGCAGCGCCAATTCCTGATAGACGATCTGTTCCAGGCGCGAAGTGGGCTTGGCATAGGCGAAATGGAGCAGCGGCTGGCTGGCGAGGCGGCTGTTGCCGCCATAGACGGGCGAGAAGCTGCACGCACTCAACGGGACGGCAAGCCCCAGCAGGATGACAGTGAGAGCCAGGGCGCGAAGGGAGGTGGCCGGGCGGCCGCGCATGCGCGCCAAATCCGTTCCTCTTCCCGCCCGCACTGGCTCAAACCACGACATTGACGATCCTGTCCGGCACAATGACGATCTTCCTGGGTGCCTTGCCGTCGAGAATGCGGACAATCTCGCTCAAAGACAAGACCAGCTTTTCGACTTCGGGCGCCGGCGTACCGCGCGCCACGGCGATTTCGCCGCGCCGCTTGCCATTGACCTGAATGGGCAGGGTGACTTCATCGTCGACCAGCAGCGCGGGGTCCACCGCGGGCCAGGGCGCGTCGGCCACCAGACCCTCACGACCCAGGGCCTGCCAGCAGGTTTCGGCCAGATGCGGCATCATTGGCGCGATCAGTTGCACCAGCCGCCCCACGCCTTCTTCCAGCGCTGCGAGGCGGGCCTCAGGGGCCTTGGCAACCAGGCCGGCGGCACGCACCAGGGCATTGGTCAATTCGTAAATCTGCGCGACGGCGCGATTGAAGCGCAGCCCCTCGATTTCCTCGCCAACGGCATGGACGGCGCGATGCACCTGCCGGCGCAGGGCCAGGGCTTCTTCGTCGTCAGTTCCGCGAACAATCTTAGAAAATTGTTCCAGACTATCGATCGTTTCGCTGACCAACCGCCAGACGCGCTGCTGGAAGCGGCTGGCGCCTTCGACGCCGGCCTCGGTCCATTGCACATCGCGCTCGGGCGGGGAATCCGAGAGCATGAACCAGCGGGCGGTATCGGCACCATAGGTGGCGACGATCTCGTCTGGATCGACCACGTTCTTCTTGGATTTGCTCATCTTTTCCACCGAGCCGATGCTGATCGGCTCGCCGGTTTTAAGATGACGGGCGCGGCGCTGGTCGCCATCGCTCTCGATGACGATATCGGTAGGCGTCACCCAGTCGCCGGCGGGCGACTTGTAGGTCTCGTGGGTCACCATGCCCTGGGTGAAGAGGCCCTTGAAGGGCTCATCGAGCCCGACATGGCCGGTGGCCCGCATCGCGCGGGTGAAATAGCGCGAATAGAGCAGGTGCAGGATCGCGTGCTCGACGCCGCCGATATATTGATCGACCGGCAACCAGCGATTGGCCACGTCCGGAATGGTCGGCGTATCGGCGTCGGGCGCGGTGAAGCGCGCGAAATACCAGGAGGAATCGACGAAGGTGTCCATGGTGTCGGTTTCCCGGCGCGCCGGGCCGCCGCATTGCGGGCAATCCACATGCTTCCAAGTCGGATGATGGTCGAGCGCATTGCCGGGTTTGTCGAAACTGACATCCTCGGGCAGCACCACTGGCAGGTCCTTCTTGGGGACGGGCAGGGTGCCGCAGACCTCGCAATGGATCACCGGGATGGGGCAGCCCCAATAGCGCTGACGGGAGACGCCCCAATCGCGCAGGCGATAATTGACTTCCACCTGTCCCTGAGGCCGGCCATCGACGCTGCGGGCGGCAAAATGGGCGGCAATGATCTTCTTGGCCTCCTCGACGCCCAAACCATCGAGGAACTCGGAATTATAAATGGTTCCGGGGTCGGTATTGGCCTCGTCGGCAATAGAGAAAATTGCGGCGTCGGCCCCGGCCGGCAGCACGACGGGCTTGACCGGCAGATCGTATTTGCGGGCGAAATCGAGGTCGCGCTGGTCATGGGCGGGGCAGCCGAAAACGGCGCCGGTGCCATAATCCATCAGCACGAAATTGGCGACATAGACCGGCAAGGTCTCGCCCTCGACCACCGGATGTTTGACACGCAATCCAGTGAAAATACCCTTCTTCTCACCCTTTTCCAGCGCCTCGGTGGACGTGCCATGGCGATGGCATTCGGCGACGAATTCGGCGATTTCCGCATTGGCGGCGGCCAGTTCGGCGGTCAAAGGATGGTCGGCCGAGAGCGCCAGGAAAGACGCGCCGAAAATGGTGTCGGGGCGGGTGGTGAAGACCTCGACGCTGGTTTGAGAAACTGTCCTATCGGGTGCCAGCTCGAATAAAAGCCGCAGACCTTCCGAGCGGCCGATCCAGTTGCGCTGCATGATGCGCACCTTTTCCGGCCATTCGGTCAGCCCGTCCAGCGCCTCCAGCAGATCCTCGGCGAAGTCGGAAATCTTGAAGAACCACTGGGTCAGCTCGCGCTGCTCCACCGGCGCGCCAGAGCGCCAGCCCTTGCCGTCAATGACCTGCTCATTGGCCAGAACCGTCATGTCCACGGGATCCCAATTGACCTTGGACTGCTTGCGCGTCACGAGGCCTGCCTCGAGCATGTCGATGAACATGGCCTGCTGATGACGGTAATATTCGGGCTCGCAGGTGGCGATCTCGCGCGTCCAATCGATGGACAGGCCCATGGATTTGAGCTGGGCCTTCATGGCGGCGATGTTCTGGCGCGTCCAGGTGCCCGGATGGGTCTTGCGCTCGATGGCGGCGTTCTCTGCCGGCAGTCCGAAGGCGTCCCAGCCCATGGGGTGCAGCACGTTCTTGCCGCGGGCGCGATGATACCGCGCCACCACGTCGCCCATGGAGTAATTGCGCACATGGCCCATATGAATGCGGCCCGAGGGATAGGGGAACATCTCGAGGACGTAATAGGGCTCGCGCGGATCGTCATTTGCGGTCACGAAGCTCTGGCGGTCATCCCAGATCTTCTGCCATTTCGGTTCCATCTCGCGCGGATTGTAGCGTTCGCCGCTCACTGAACTCGTCCTTGGATTGGGCCTTGGGCAACGGCCGGGAAAGGGGCGCGCCGCTTGCGTTTATTGGGGATTTTGGCTACCGGACCATCATCAGAAATCCCGGCCAAGGTCAACAGGAACAGGGGCGAAAGCATGAACGCCAGCGCCGCGCAGAGGCTTGCCGAAATCAGGGAGCGCATGGGGAGCGCCCAGGCCCGTTTCGGCGCGCCACCCGATCGGGTGGAACTGGTGGCCGTTTCCAAGACCTTTCCGGCGCAGGCCATCGAACCCTTTCTTGCCGCCGGGCAGCGTGTCTTCGGGGAAAATCGTGTCCAGGAGGCCAAGGAGAAATGGCCGGAGCTGCGTGCCGCCTATCCCGATCTGGTCCTGCACCTCATCGGCCCCTTGCAGACAAACAAGGCGCGTGAGGCCTTAGCGTTGTTCGATGTCATCGAAAGTCTCGACCGCGACAGGCTGGCAGGGGTTCTGGCCAGTGAAATGGAAAAAGCCGGGCGGAAATTGCCCTGCTTCGTGCAGGTCAATATCGGGCTTGAACCGCAAAAGGCGGGCGTCGCGCCGGCCGAGACGGCTGCTTTCGTTGCCCGCTGCCGCGCCGAGCATGGGCTCGATATCGTGGGGCTGATGTGCATTCCGCCCGAGGGGCTGCCGCCAGGGCCGTTTTTCGCCCACATGGCCGAGCTCGGGCGCGCCGCGGGGGTGGGCCAGCTCTCCATGGGGATGAGCGGGGACTTCGAGACCGCCATCGCCATGGGCGCCACCCATGTGCGCGTCGGTTCGGCGCTTTTCGGGGATCGTCCGCCGCTCAAGGGCTGATTTTTTCCCTGGCTGCAACTTCCGGGCGCCAGGCCCGTTGCTTGCTCCATAACGTCGATGTGATCAGCCGGCCCCAAACCGGTCGCAATATTGTGACCCAAGGGGCGGTCGACGCGCCAAAGACCGGAGAACTCTATGAACAAGCGACGCATTCTGCTGGTGGATGACGAGGCCGACCTGCGCCAGACCCTGGCAGAACAGTTCGCCGCGCAGCCCGAATTCGAGGTTTTGGAGGCCGGAACCGGCGCGGAGGCGGTGGCGATCGCGCGGCAGAGCAATATCGATCTGATGATCGTGGATGTCGGCCTGCCCGATATGGATGGGCGTGAAACGGTCAAGCAGTTGCGCGCCGAGGGCTATATGAGCCCCATCCTGATGCTGACCGGGCATGACAGCGACGCGGACCAGATTCGCGGGCTCGATTCGGGCGCCAATGACTATCTCACCAAGCCCTTCCGCTTCCCGGTGCTGCTGGCTCGCATCAATGCCGCGCTGCGCCAGCATGACCAGAGCGAGGGCGCGGTGTTCACCATCGGCCCCTACAGCTTCCAGCCGGCGGCCAAGATGCTGGAAACCCAGGACGGCAGCAAGGTGCGCCTTACCGACAAGGAAACCTCGATCCTCAAATTCCTCTATCGGCAAGGTCCCCGGACCATCACCCGCGATATCCTGCTCAAAGAGGTCTGGGGCTATAACAACCGGGTTACCACCCATACGCTCGAAACCCATATCTACCGGCTGCGCCAGAAGATCGAGCGCGATCCCTCCAATGCCCGGCTGCTGGTCACAGAGGACGGCGGCTATCGTCTGGTGCCGTGAAAGCGGTGGATGGCGCCGGTTGAAGCGCTCATCGGGGCAAAATCGAGTATAAATCCCGCGTAAATCACCTATAGGATGAGCCAGGGGGTTCGGCACGGTTCTTCACGCCGAACATTCCCGGGCTTATGGGCATGGGTTGGGCCATGATGCGGGACGAAGCGGCCGAAGCGCTGGCGCAGGCCGAGTTTTTCAATATCTGCGATGAGGACCAGCAACGCATGCTGGCCTTTGCCAGCGATTTGCGCCGGTTCGACGCCGACAGCGTCATCTACCGCGCCGGCGAGACGCCGCTGGGCGCGCATGTGTTGATTTCGGGCACGGTGCGGGCAAAGCCCGAGGAAAGCGGAGCGGGCCGGCCTTACGCCATTTCCGAGCCGGGCAGCATGATTTCGTCCATGGCACTGATCCTGGACCGGCCTCGGCCGGTGACGATTACCGCCGTCACCGATTGCCGCACATTATTCGTGCCGCGCGCCGCCTTCCTCAAGCTGGTGCAGCAGGCGCCCGACCTGGCCCAGCGCGCCACGGCACGGCTGGAGCGCGACCTGCGCGGCTATCTGGGGGCGCTGGAGCCGGTACGGCAGCGCCTCAAGACCGA
>NZ_JAUCDN010000071.1:0-12617 GCF_034675085.1 Devosia sp. | reverse complement strand
GTCAAGTCGGCCTCCGGGCCCCATCCTCAAAATGGGCGCGACAGCGCAAGCGGCGAAACAGCACTCATCTGGTCCAGCACTAGCGGGCCAGATCAAGCCAAGCATCATTATGAGGAAGGGAGAGGCTGACGACCTTGGCGGCACACAAACAGGAGAATCTGGGCCTGATACCAACGGCGGTTACCTTTGACCGATATGGGCTCAGTCACGCATTCCTATAGAGGTGATGGTTTGGGGCTGGTCGGTGAGGTCACGCTCCAAGCGGCATAAGCGACCAGCAGCACGAATTGATGGCCATTCGGGATGCGGCGAGCGTCCCCACGCCGAGTCATCTCGGTAACCCTCGCAAAAACCACCGACGCCGCAAGCGGGAAACTCTGGTCGGGCGACGCCCTCCCCACGTTCCCCGCTTACGCCGCCCAATGGCTGGGTTTTGCTCCGCCGTTGATGAGATGGAACGACCCGCTACCACAGCATCGCCGTGCTAAAACGTGGTCGTTATTCCAACGTCACAAGGTAGGAGCCGTTCCGTGAAGCAGATTACTACCATCGGGCTGGATTTGGCCAAGCAGGTTTTTCAGATCCACGGCGCCGACGCTGAAGCTTCTCCAATTATTAACCGGAAGCTCCGCCGCGCGGAAGCGTTGCGGTTTTTCGAGAAGCAGAGCCGGTGAATGGCGTAGCGAGCGCTTGAACCGGAAGTCGGCCAAAACGAACTGACCGGCGCGGTAGCCGGCAGAGGCGAGGTGCACAAAGCAGACGATGATTCCATGGGACGAAATCCCGAGACGAGAGAGGCCGCTTGTGTCAACGCGCTCAAAGCGCGTGCCGTTGATTAGCCACTCGCATCGCGGACTTCATCGAGGCCGGCGGTTCAAAACCGCGCTGAAAGACCGAACATATGACCGCACCGTTCCCAGGTGATCAAACGTCTGAAAAAAAGCCCTTGCCTAGCGGGTCGTTCCACATATGACATCGCAAGGGAGGAAGTCGATGAAGCAGCAGCACGTAGCTGTGCGGGGCTCGGGCAAGCAGATGAGTTTGACGTTCGAACCCCGCAAGGTGGACGCGATGAAGGCGGATACGCATGTTGACCTCATAGGAAAACGTTAAAACAATGCGCTAGTGACGATTTGCTTAAGCCAGACCAGTTTCCAGTATAGGTGGGAAAGGGCACAAACCGACCAGCCCGGTGTCTTGAGAAAAATGGCGCTATGACAGCCCATTCACTGATCGAAAGGACAGTGGGATGAACCCTGAATTTAGCGCGGCCCAAGTGCGGAGCCTTGCGGGTTTGTCGCCCGCATATTTCGGCCTGGTGATGGCGACCGGCATCGTGTCGCTTGCCGGGTTCATGCTAGGCTATACGAGCCTGGCTTTTGCGCTTTTTTACCTCAATATCGGACAATATTCCGTCCTGATGGTCCTCTATGGGGTTCGCGCGGTTCGCCACCCCCGCCGCTTTTTCGGCGATATGATCGAGCACCTGATCGGACCAGGCTATTTCACCGTCGTCGCCGCCACCGGCATCCTGGCCAGCCAGTTCCTCCTGCTCGGCGGCGACACCAGCATCAGCCTAGCGCTATGGGGGCTCGAGATCCTGCTGTGGCTGGGGCTCACCTATACGATCTTCACCGCCTTCACCATCAAGCAGGACAAACCGAGCCTCGACAGAGGCATCAATGGCGGTTGGCTGCTGGCCGTGGTCGCCACCCAGGCGCTGTCGGTGACGAGCGCCCTGCTTGCGGCTCGGCTCGGTCAGCCCTATCGGCTCGAGCTCAATCTGCTGGCGCTCTCGACCTGGCTGTGGGGCGGGATGCTCTACATCTGGATGATGTCGCTGATCTTTTACCGCTACGTATTTTTCCGCTTCTCCCCCGGCGATCTGGCGCCACCCTACTGGATCAATATGGGGGCCATGGCGATCTCGACGCTGGCCGGTGCACGGCTGATCCTCAACGCACCCGATGCGCCCTTCCTCACCTCGCTGCTGCCGTTTCTCAAGGGGTTCACGGTGTTTTACTGGGCCACCGGCACCTGGTGGATTCCAATGCTGCTTTTGCTGGGCGTATGGCGCCACCTCTACAAGCGCTTTCCCCTGGAGTACGATCCCCTCTACTGGGGCATGGTATTTCCGCTCGGCATGTATGCCGCCGCCACCTTCCAGATGGACGAGGCCATGGCGTTCGGCTTCCTAGCGTGGCTACCGCGCGGCTTCTTTTTCATTGCGGCAGCGGCCTGGGTTATCACCTATTTCGGCATGCTGCGCCGCCTCCTGCGCGGCTTGCTTCCCGCAAGGGACGTGAAACATGGATGATCCTCTGCCCAGCCGGTTCGCGCCTGCAGGCCGGAAGCCGAACGGCATCTTGGTCGTGGTGCTCGCCGGTGGGCGCGCGACCCGCATGGGTGGCGGTGACAAGAGCCTGTTGCAGCTTGGCGGCATGAGCCTGCTTGAGCACGTGTTGGCACGGCTGGAGCCGCAATGCCAGGCGCTGGCGATCAGCGCCAATGGTGATCCGGCGCGCTTCTCCCGTTTCGGTTATCCCGTGCTGGCCGATTCAGTGCCGGGCTTTGCCGGGCCGCTGGCCGGCATCCTGTCCGGCCTCGACTGGGCCGCCGAAAACCAGGCGAAGGCTATCGTCACCGTGGCGGCCGACACCCCGTTCTTGCCACATGACCTCGTCATGCGCCTGCGCGAAGCGGCGGCGACAAAGCGGGCTGCCATCGCACTGGCGGCATCGCCGGATGCGGCGGGGCTGCTCCGGCGTCATCCCACCTGCGGCCTGTGGCCAGTCGCCCTGCGCGAGCCATTGCGCGCCGACCTCGTGGCGGAGTTCCGCAAGGCCATGCTGTGGGCCGACCGGCACGCCGCCGCGACCGCTGTTTTCTGCAAGTCCCGGGTTGATCCGTTTTTCAACGTCAATACACCACAGGATTTGGTGCAGGCGCAGGCGCTTGCACAACTGGGCGAATAGGAGGTTTTCAGCGACCAATGTCTTCCGCGCAGCCATCGAAGACGGAAGCCATGGCGATGAAGGGCACCGGCATGCCCGCCTCGACCCCGGCGTCAGTAGGATCAATGCGCACCAGCCCATCGGCCAGGGCGAGCGGGGAGAGGCGATGGGAATCGTTTAAGCCGCAGGGTGCGACGCCTACGATCTCGCCTCGGGCGTTCCTGGTGGCTCGTACGGCCAAGATCGTGGTACGGCCGGGGCGCGAGCGGATCGGAGCCAGTACCGTTGCCAGTTGCCAACGGGGTGGCGCGGTCCGGCCGGTAAGCCGGCTGATGAGGGGCAGCGCAAATAGCAGCGCCGTCACCAGCGAGGCCGCCGGATTGCCCGGCAGGCTAAGCACACGGGCGGCCCCTAGCCTGCCATGGCCGAGCCGCCGCCCCGGCTTGAGGTCGAGCACCAGGGTATCAAGATAGCCGCCGGCGGCTCGGACCGCCTCAGCGATTAGATCGGTCTCGCTATTGGCCGCCCCGCCGGTGGTTATCAAAAGATCGAGTTCGCGCGCCGGGCTCAAAGTTTGGCCAATCGCGTCGAGCTGATCGGGAGCAATGCCGAGATCGGTCAACTCGATATCCGCCCCGGCCAGCATCTGGGTCAGCATAAGGCGATTGGTGTCGATGATCTGCGCGCCCGCCGGTGCGGCGCCGGGATGCACCAGTTCGGTACCGGATGAGAGCAGCCCAATGCGGGCCCGCCGCCGCACGCTCACCGTATCGAGCCCGGTGGCGGCCAGCAGCATCAGGTGCGGTGGGGTCAGGCGGGTATTCGCCCCGGCCAACAGGCTGCCCGCTTCGACGTCCTCACCGGCCCAGCGGATATTGGCGCCCGCCGCCGGCGGCTGCACGATGTGGATGCCGCCACTGGCGAGGCTCACATCTTCATCCGGCACGATGGTGGCGACGCCCGGCGGCACCACGGCGCCGGTGGTGAGCCGGACGGTCATACCAGCTGCCAGGGGCGCAACGCTGCCCATATGGCCAGCATGGACGCGCTGCGCCAATTGCAGCTTCCTGCCGGCGACGAGCGGAAGGTCTTCGCCCTGCACGCCATAGCCATCCATGGCGGAACTGGTGAAGCGCGGCAGCGCCACGGGCGCGTGGGCATCCCGCGCCAGCACGCGGCCGCGCGCCTCAAGCACGGCAACCACCTCACTCCCGGCGATCGGCCCCACCCCCTCCAGGATGCGGATGAGCGCCGTGTCTGGATCGAGGCCGGACGGTATGGGGGACAGCGGCTGCGGGGAAGAGGGCGGCATTATCAACTGCCTTTTGGCCGGAAGCTGGTGAGGATGGCGGGATCGGTCTCGATCCGGCCAGCATCGATAAGGTCGAGACAATAGGGGATTGCCGGAAACACCGCCTCGAGGCAGGTCTCTATGGCAGAGGGCTTGCCTGGCAGGTTGACGATCAGCGAGCGGCTGCGGATGCCGGCAGTCTGCCGGGACAGGATGGCCGTGGGCACCTCGCGCAGGCTGGCCTGGCGCATGACCTCGCCGAAACCGGGCAGTTCCTTGCCGATCACGGCGCGGGTGGCCTCTACCGTCAGGTCGCGCGGCGCCGGGCCGGTGCCGCCGGTGGTGAGCACCAGCCCGGCTGCCGCCGTGTCGCAGGCGGCGATCAGGGCGGCGCTGACCGACTCGATGCCATCGGCTATGACGCTGGTCTCCAGCTCGTAGGGAGAGCTCACTACGCGATTGAGCCAGGCGGCGATGGCTGGGCCACCCCGGTCCTCGTAGATGCCCCGACTGGCCCGATCGGAGACGCTGATGATGGCGATCCGCACCGCTCAGCCCCCCAGAACCGACATGGTGCGCGCGATGCCCCGGCTGGCCGATGGCGCGATAGCAAAGTCGTGTCCCTCGGGCTTGGCCCTCACGGCGGCACGCACCATGCGCTTGAGCACTGTCGCAGAACCGCCGCCGCGTAGTGTTTCGCGCAGCTCGATCGCGCCCTCATGTCCCATGCAGGTGAACAGCGCCCCCGTGGCGCTGAGCCGCACCCGATTGCAACTGCCGCAGAAATCGCACGACAGCGGCGTGATGAACCCCAGGCGCCCGCCGGTCTCTTCCACCCGCACGAAACGGGCGGGGCCGCCGGCCGAATGGGCGATGGGCGTCAGCGTCCAGCGCTGTTCGAGGGCCTGGCGCAGCTCATGCAGCGGCAAATGAGTTTCTTCACGGGAAAATCCGGTGAGACCAAGAGGCATCTGCTCAATGATGGTGAGGTCCATGCCGCGCGAATGCGCGAAGCCGATCAGTTCGTCAACCTCATGCTCGAAGGCGCCGCGCAGGGCCACGGCGTTGAGCTTGACCCGCAGCCCAGCAGCCAGCGCCGCATCGATGCCGCCGAGCACCTTGTCGATGCGGCCCAGCCGGGTGAGCCGGCGATAGGTTTCCGCATCGAGCGTATCAAGCGAGACGTTGACCCGCCGCACGCCGAACCCGGCCAGCGTTTCGGCATAGCGCGCCAACTGCGTGCCGTTGGTGGTAAGGGTCAGCTCATCCAGCGCCCCGGATTCAAGATGGCGCGATAGTGCGCCGAACAGTGTCATCACCCCGGGGCGAACCAGCGGCTCGCCGCCGGTGATGCGCAACTTGCGCACCCCCAGCTCGATGAAAAGCGTACTCAGCCGGTCGAGCTCCTCATAGCTCAACACTTCGCTGCGTGCCAGGAAACGCATGGTTTCGCTCATGCAGTAGCTGCATCGCAGATCGCACCGGTCGGTCACCGACAGGCGCAGATAGGTGACGCGCCTGCCGAAGCGATCGATGAGACCAGAAGGGCGGTCGCACATTATTGCACCAGCGGCCCATCCGCGGTGTTGAGCGCGATGCCGGTGATGCTGGCCTTTCCAGCCAGGATGCCGATATATTGCGCCACGGCGCGGCTCCAACTGGCGGCTTCGAGCCAGGCGGCGATGCGCTGGGCCACGTGCTCGAACGGCAATTGCTCGCCATCGATCCGCCGTTCCAGTTGGATAATGTGATAGCCGAAGCGGGTAGCGACCGGCTCGGAGCTGAACTGGCCCGGCTGGAGGGTGTGCAGCGCCTTGTCGAATTCAGGCACCGTGGAGCCGTGCCCCAATTGCCCGAGCGAGCCGCCCTGCCCCGCCGAGGGACATGCCGAATGGCGCGCCGCCAATTCGGCGAAGCTATCAGGTGCTTCGCGCAGCTCCGCCAGCACGGCCAGCGCCTCGTCCCTTGCCCGCGCGCGCGCCACCTGGTCTTCTTGCGGCGCGGCGAACAGGATATGGCGGGCCTCGAACAAGGTTTCGGAGCGGAACCGCCGCGGGTTCTGTTCGTAATAGCGCCGGCAGGCGGCGTCGTCGGCGGTCGGCGCGCTGACCTCGCGTTCGAGCAGCGCACGCACCAGAGCGTCCTCATCGGTTTCGCGGCGGCCTTCGCCCAGGGCTTCCGGCGTGGCGGCGAGCCCGAGGCGGTTGGCTTCCTGCACCAGCAATTCGCGCACCACCAGCGCCCGGGCGGCGGCGGCGAACGCCTCGGCGGGCGTCTCTGCGGGGTGGTTCTGCGCCTCGGTGCGCACCATCTCCTCGGTGATGGCGGTGCCGTTGACGGTGATTTCGGGGCGCGGGGCGGGCTCGGGGCGCGGCGGTACCTTGACCTTGCCCTCGGGCAGCACGGTATTGGTGAAATCGAGCAGGGTGGTCATGAGCTTACTCCGCCGGGTTCCGGGGCCGCTTGGTGCGCACGATCTGGTAGCCAGGGCGCCACATATAGCGCACCGGCACGCTGAGCATATGTACGAGGCGTGTGAAGGGGAAGAGCACGAAAATGGTCAGCCCCAGGGTGATGTGCAGCTTGAACACCAGGGCGGCATGGGCGACGAAGCTGGCCGCCTCGGGGTTGAAGGTGAAGATGCCCTGTGCCCAGCGCATGAACAGCACCATCTCCTCGCCATCCAGATGGCGCAGGGATATGGCGATGGTGCCAAGGCCCAACGCCAGTTGCACCCACAGAATGGCGATGACGAGATTGTCGGCCATGTTTGAGGCGGCGCGGATGCGCGCATCGAAGAAGCGGCGATGAATGAGCATGCTCGCCCCGACGATGCCGGCGATGCCGGCGACGCCGCCCAGCACGATGGCCACCATCTGCTTGGCGCCATGCGAGACGCCCAGCATTTCCCAGACCCAGAGCGGGGTGAGCAGGCCCACGACGTGGCCGCCGAAAATAGCCAGCACCCCGAGATGGAACAGCACCGAGCCCCACATGAGCTGTTTGCGGCGCAGCAATTGGCTCGATCCTGCCCGCCAGCTATAGGGCTCGCGATCGTAGCGGATGACGCTGCCTACCGCCAGAATGGCCAGCGCGATATAGGGATAAACCCCGAACAGCAGCCAGTTGAAGAAGTCTCCCATATCACTACTCCCGCGTTTGGGGTGGATTGTGAACCGACCTTTGGTGGGCGCGCAGCGCCGTGCGCAGCCGGTCGGGCCCGCAGGCGGCGTCTCCGCTATTGCCCAGGAAGGTGACGGCCTCGTCTTCCCAGATGCGGTCGAGGCTGGCGAGGTCGGTGGGGTCGTCCTCATCCTGCTCCAGCAGCGGCTGCACCGCCGCCGCATCCACCGTGTGCTTCATTAGCGCTTCCAGCACCCAGAAAGCGTTGGCGTAAACGCTGCCCCGTTTGTCGAGCCGCTGGCGCAGCACCGCCAGGATAGGCCCCGTCTGTTCGAGCAGTTCCGCCGCTGCCTCCGGGGTCCGGGTGGACATGAATTCGAGTAGCAGCGGCAAATAGTCGGGCAGTTCCCGCGCCGCGATGTTGAACCCGGCCTCCTCGTAGTGGGCGGCCAGATCCACCATGGCCTGGCCCCGGTCCCGGCTTTCCCCGTGCACATGCTCGAACAGGTGCAAAGACAGCGAGCGCGTGCGGTCGAACAGCAGCACATAACGCTCCTGGGCGTCGTAGAGGTCGGTGTCGCAAACGGCTTCGAGAAGCCTGGCGGCGCGCTTCTTATCGATGGTGCGCGTCAGGACGTCTCCGGCGAGCGCGGTTTCGATCTCGGCCCGCGCCGCCTGCAATTCGGCGCTGGGGTAGGAGAGCAGCAGCGAGAGGATACGGTAGATATTGACCATCGATCCCTACTCCCGGATGAAAGCTGTTGGCGTCTGCACGGTCTGCGGCTTCTTGGTGCTGAACAGGTTGGCCTTGGAATTGCCGTCCGAGCAGCCATTGCCGAAGGTGAAGCCGCACGAGCCGCGCAAATCGTAGGCGTCCTCGCCGATCTCACGGTGCGAGGTGGGGATGACGAAGCGGTCTTCGTAATTGGCGATGGCCATATAGCGGTACATTTCCTCGATCATGGCGCCGGTCAGCCCGACCCGCTCGGCCACGCCCTCGTTAATGACGCCCTCGACGGTCTTGGAGCGCATATAGGAGCGCATGGCGAGCATGCGTTCGAGCGCGTTGATCACTGGCGGCTCGTTGCCGGCGGTGAGCAGGTTGGCGAGATAGCGCACGGGGATGCGCATGGAGCGCACGTCGGGCAATTCGCCGTCCCAGCCGATGCGGCCAGCCTCGGCGGCCGATTGCAGCGGGGACAGCGGCGGCACGTACCAGACCATGGGCAGGGTGCGGTATTCCGGGTGCAGCGGGAAGGCGACCTTCCAATCCATCGCCATCTTGTAGACTGGCGAGCGCTTGGCGGCTTCAAGCCAGGCGTCCGGCACGCCCTGCTTGCGGGCTTCGCGGAGCACCTCGGGGTCGTTGGGGTCGAGGAATACCGAGAGCTGGGCCTCGTAGAGATCCTTTTCGTCGGGGGTCGCCGCCGCTGCCTCGATGCGGTCGGCGTCGTAGAGCAGCACGCCCAGATAGCGGATGCGTCCCACGCAGGTTTCCGAACAGACCGTTGGCAGGCCCGCCTCGACGCGCGGATAGCAGAAGGTGCATTTCTCCGACTTGCCCGAGGACCAGTTGAAGTAAATCTTCTTATACGGGCACCCGGAGACGCACATGCGCCAGCCGCGGCATTTTTCCTGGTCGATCAGGACGATGCCGTCATCCTCGCGCTTATAGATGGCCCCGGAGGGGCAGGCCGCCACGCAAGTGGGATTGAGGCAATGCTCGCACAGGCGCGGCAGATACATCATGAAGGTGTTTTCGAACTGGCCGTAAATCTCCTTCTCGACCCCTTCGAAATTATAGTCTGCCGAGCGCTTAGAGAATTCTCCGCCCAGGATTTCCTCCCAGTTCGGGCCCCATTCGATCTTTTCCATCCGCTCCCCGGAGATGCGCGAGCGCGGCCTGGCGGTGGGGAAAGCCTGCACTTCCCCCGCCGTTTGCAGATGGGCGTAGTCGAAATCGAACGGTTCGTAATAATCGTCGATTTCCGGCAGGTCGGGATTGGCGAAGATCTTGGCCAGGATCCGCCATTTTGCGCCCATGCGCGGCTCGATCTTGCCGTTGGCCTTGCGAACCCAGCCGCCGTTCCACTTCTTCTGGTTTTCCCACTCGCGCGGAAAACCGACGCCCGGCTTGGTCTCGACATTGTTGAACCAGGCGTATTCGACCCCTTCGCGGTTGGTCCAGACGTTCTTGCAGGTCACCGAGCAGGTGTGGCAACCGATGCATTTGTCCAGGTTCAGCACCATGCCGATCTGTGCACGGATTCTCATTCGGCAGTCTCCTTGCCGGCTTGGTAGGGGCCTTCGAGCCAGTCCACCTTGTCCATCTTGCGCACGATGACGAATTCGTCGCGGTTGGAGCCCACCGTGCCGTAATAGTTGAAGCCATAGGCAAGCTGGGCGTAGCCGCCGATCATATGCGTGGGCTTGACGGTGACCCGGGTGACCGAATTGTGGATGCCGCCGCGCTGCCCCGTGATCTGGCTACCGGGGGTGTTCACGATTTTTTCCTGGGCGTGGTACATATAGATGGTGCCAGGCTTCATGCGCTGGGACACCACCGCCCGGGCCACCAGGGCGCCGTTGGCATTGTAGACCTCCACCCAGTCGTTATCGGCGATGCCGGCAGTGCCTGCGTCGGTTTCGGAAATCCACACCACCGGCCCGCCGCGATTGAGCGTGAGCATCAGTAAATTGTCCGAATAGGTCGAGTGGATGCCCCATTTCTGGTGCGGTGTGATGAAGTTCAGCACCACCTGGCTATTGCCGTTGGGCTTGGTATCGATCACGGGCTTGACCGCCTTGGTGTCGATCGGCGGGCGATAGACCACGAAGCCTTCGCCGAATGCTCGCATCCACAAATGGTCCTGGTAGAGCTGCTGGCGCCCCGACAGCGTACGCCAGGGGATCAGCTCGTGCACATTAGTGTAGCAGGCATTGTAGCAGACCTTCTCGCTCTCCAGCCCCGACCAGGTGGGCGAGGAGATGATCTTGCGCGGCTGGGCGACGATATCGCGGAAGCGGATTTTCTCATCTTCCTTGGGAATGGCCAGATGGGTGTGGTCGCGCCCGGTGGCCTTGCCCAACTGCTCCCACGCCTTGACCGCCACTTCGCCATTGGTCTCGGGCGCCAGCATCAGCACCATCTCGGTGGCGTCGATATCGGTATCGAGGCGCGGCATGCCCTTGCTCGGCCCCTCCTCGGCGACGATGCCGTTGAGCTTGCCCAGCGCCTCCAGCTCGTGCTCGGTATTCCAGGTGATGCCCTTGCCGCCATTGCCCAAGGTCTTGAGCAGCGGTCCCACCGAGGTAAAGCGCTTGTAGAGATTGGGGTAGTCGCGCTCCACCACCACGACGGAAGCCATGGTCCTGCCGGGAATGGGCTCGACTTTGCCGGTCTTCCAATCCTCCACGTCGAAGGGCTGGGCCAGTTCCGCTCCTTCGTCATGCTGGATGGGGCGCAGCACCACATCGGTTTCTACGCCCAGCACTTCGGGCGACACTGCCGAGAAACTCTTGGCCAAGCCCTTGAAGATGTCCCAGTCCGTGCGCGCTTCCCAGGCCGGGTCGGCGGCGCTGGACAGCGGATGGATGAAGGGGTGCATATCGGAGGTGTTGAGGTCGTTCTTTTCGTACCACGTGGCGGTAGGCAGCACGATGTCGGAATAGACGCAGGTGGTGGACATACGGAAGTCGAGCGTCACCAGGAGGTCGAGCTTTCCTTCCGGCGCCTTGTCGTGCCACAGAGCTTCCTTGGCTTTTTTCTTGCCGGCAGAGCCCAGATCCTTGCCCAGCACGCCATGGCTGGTGCCCAAGAGATGCTTGAGGAAATATTCGTGCCCCTTGCCGGAAGAACCGAGCAGGTTGGAGCGCCATACGAACAGGTTGCGCGGCCAATTGACCGGATTGTCCGGGTCCACGCAGCTCATCTTGAGCTTGCCTGACTTGAGCCCGGCCGCCACGTAATCCTTAGGCTCCTTGCCCGCTTTCTTGGCGGCCGCCGCGATATCGAGCGGATTGGTTTCCAGTTGCGGCGCCGAGGGCAGCCAGCCCATGCGCTCGGCCCTGATATTGTAATCGATCAGCGTGGCGTCCCAATCGCCCTCGGGGGCGGTGGGCGACAGGATTTCGCTGACGTCCAGCGTTTCGTAGCGCCACTGATCGGTGTGGGCGTAGAAGAATGAGGTCGAGTTCATGTGGCGCGGCGGCCGGCTCCAGTCGAGGCCGAAGGCCAGCGGCGTCCAGCCGGTCTGGGGGCGCAGCTTTTCCTGGCCGACATAATGGCTCCAGCCGCCGCCCGACTGCCCCACACAGCCGCACATAACCAGCAGGTTGATGATCCCGCGATAGGTCATGTCCATATGGTACCAGTGATTGATTCCCGCCCCGACGATGACCATGGAACGGCCATTGGTCTTTTCGGCGTTGGCGGCAAATTCGCGGGCGACCGTGACGATGGTTTGAGCGGGCACGCCGGTGATTTTTTCGGCCCAGGCCGGGGTATAGGGCACGTTCTCGTCATAACGCATGGCGACGTTTTCGCCGCCAAGGCCCCTGTCGAGCCCGTAATTGGCCACGAACAGGTCGAACACCGTCGCCACCAGCGCCTCGCCGTCCTTGAGCTTGACGCGCCGGGCCGGCACCATGCGCTTGAGGACGCTGGCATGATCGGTGCCCTTGAAATGATCGTGCTCGCGGTTGCCGAAATAAGGGAAGCCGACTTCGGCCACGATATCGTGGTCTTCTTCCAGCACCAGGCTGAGCTTGAGGTTGATGTTGCGGCCCTGCCCGTCCTTGGGCTCAAGGTTCCATTTGCCCGCTTCGCCCCAGCGAAAGCCGATGGAGCCGTGCGGCGCCACGATCTTGCCGCTGGTCTCGTCGATGGCGACGGTTTTCCAGTCGGCATTGTTGGCCTCGCCCAGCCCGTCGGCGAATTCGGAGGCGCGCAACTGCCGGCCCGGAACCAGCTTGCCGTTCTGCTCTTCCAGTTGCACCAGCATGGGCATGTCGGTGTAGCGGCGGCAGTAATCCTCGAAATATTCGGCCTGCCGGTCGAGATGGAACTCGCGCAGGATGACGTGGCCCATGGCCATGGCCAGCGCCGAATCCGTGCCCTGCTTGGGGTTGACCCAGAGGTCGGAAAATTTGGCCGCTTCGGAATAGTCGGGCGAGACCACCACCGATTTGGCGCCCTTGTAGCGCACCTCGGCATAGAAATGGGCGTCGGGCGTGCGGGTCTGCGGCAC
>NZ_JAUCDN010000070.1:0-12845 GCF_034675085.1 Devosia sp. | reverse complement strand
GGGTGCCGACGCCGGCATTGGTGAAATTGTCCAGGTCGCCCGAGACAAACACCGAGCCCGTCGCATCCCCGGAAGTGATCACCGGCGCGTCGTTGGCGCCGGTAATGGTGATGACCAGCGCGGCGCTGGTGGCGGGGCGGCCGCTGCCGTCCGAAACGCTGTAGGTGAAAGTGACCGAATCCGTCTGGCCCGCGCCCAGGCCGGAAGTGGCCGGGTCGGCTGCAAAGCTGTAGCTGCCATCGGCGGCAAGCGTCAGCGTGCCCTTGCCGGCGACGGTGTAGGTGCCCGGATTGGTGACCACGAGACCCGAAGCGGGACCGTCCAGGTCGATATCGTTGGCCAGCACGCCATTGGCGGCGTCGACGACCAGCGTGCCGGCCTGCTGCACCGCATTGGCATCATCGATGCCCATGGCGACGGCATTATTGTTGACCACCTGGAACACCTTGCCATCGGCAAAGGCGATCTGGTCGACATTGCGCAGCGTGTCCTGGCCCTCGACCGTGTCGAACTCGATGCGGGCCAGCCCGCCGCTGAAGCGCGTGGCCATGCCGGTGGTGGCGGAGACGCCGCTGCCGAACACGAAGGTATCGACGGCGCCGCCGGCGGTGCTGCCCTGGAAATAGTCGTCGCCCGCGCCGCCCTGGAAGGTGAAGGACTGGCTGGAGGCGTTGATGGCGGTGTCGTTGCCCGAGCCGCCGATCACCTTCTCGATGCCCGAAATGGTGTCGGTATCGGTGGCGTTCTTGTTGACGCCACTGGTCGAGATGGTCAGGTCGGAAGCAAAGGCGCTGTAATCGATGGTGTCGAAGCCATTGCCGCCAATGATCGTGTCATTGCCGGCGGAGCCGATGAAAATATCGTCGCCATCGCCACCGATCAGGGTGTCGTTGCCATTACCGCCATTGAGCGTGTCGTTGCCATCCCCGCCATAAAGGGCGTCGTTGCCGGCATCGCCATTGAGCTTGTCGTCGCCGGCGCCGCCATAAAGGACATCGTCGCCCGCCCCGCCATTGAGCGTGTCATTGCCATCCTCGCCATAGAGGATGTCATTGCCGTTGCCGCCGTTCAGCGTGTCGTTGCCGTCCCCGCCATAGAGGGTGTCGTCGCCATTGCCGCCATTGATGGTGTCGTCGCCGCCCAGCCCGTAGATGGTCTCGCCATTGGCCGTGCCGGTGATGGTGTTCTTGGCGTCGGTGCCATAATAGACATTGCCGGAAATGGCCGTGCCCGAAGGCGCGCTGATCGCGCCCGAAATGCCGTCCTCGAACGTATTGCCGCTCAGCGTCACGCCGGTGCCGCGGGTCATCAGGTCGTAATAGCCGCTGCCGCCGCGCGCTTCCGCCTCTTCGGTGAAGACATTGCCGCTGATGGTGGAATTCTTGGCGTCCAGGATCACCAGGCTGTTGCCGCGATTGGAAGTGCCGCTGACGCCGGTGATGGTGTTGTTCGAGAAGGTAATGTTGGAAGCATTGTTGCTGACCGGCGTCTTGCCCTGGCCGAAGGCGACCAGCGGGCGCGCGAAATTGTCGACCGTATATTGGGACGAGGAGGTGCCGGAGGCAGGCTCGGGGCCGACAAAGGTCCTGCCGCCAAAGGTATTGCCATCGATCACCGCATTAGTGATGGCGGCATTCTCGTTGGAAAGCAGGGCCAGATCCCCATTGGCGATGACAATGTTGTTGAGCAGCTGGAAATTATCCGCCGCGCCCAGCACATAGACGGCCGCCGCTTCGATGCCGCGACTGGCGCCGTCGAAGCCGTTGATGGTGAAGCCGTCGATGGTGACATTGTTGACACCGGCTGCCACCCCAACCGTGGCGTTATTGGCCTGGCTGGCATTGGTGATGATGGTGTTTTCCGCGCCATCGACCGACACCAGGGTCAGCGACTTGTTGATGAGCACATTTTCCGTATAGGTGCCGGCATGCACCATGATGGTGTCGCCGGCCGTGGCTGCGGCGATTGCGGCAGTGATGGTCGAATAGGTTTGGCCTGCGCCAACGTGAAGTTCAGCCATATTAGTCCTCCGTGCCGGCGGTCACAGCCTGCCAGTCGTTCACATGGGGAAAGAAAACGCGGTTCCGGCTGAAGGGGAGCGCCGCAAGCTCCGCCCTGCCGGCCAGATGCGCATCCGCCTGGAAATACGCATGATCCCCGGACGCCGGTCCGGTGGAAACGATCGCTGCGGAGGAAGCGTCTCGACGATCAAAGACCCGCGCGGCGGCAAAGTCGACCGCGGGGGCATATCCCCGTTGCAAGTCGGATTCGCCCCAGTCTGCGCAAGGCTCCATCGTCAAATTCATGTCCCTCAAAATGCCAGGCCAGCGACCTTAACGTTTCTTTAACCCATAAACACGAAGGCCCATCCATCTGTCAATTGACGTCATCAGTTACCGGGCAGAATGGTTACTTGCATTTCTGTAGGGTTTTTACTTGCACCCCCGGGGGCGCTTTATAATTTTCGCCTTCCATTTGGACGTGCGGAAACTAGCGCGGTTTTGCTTGCGCAGCATTGCGGCAATAAGCGGGGACCGCCCGCTTATTGCCGGATCGGGGCTGCGGAATGCGGTTTTTCACCAATGGGAAAAATAAAGAGCCCGGCGGCGCCTGCGGGCGCCTTGCGTCATGCCGGAAAGGCCCCGGTCAGTCCTTAACGAAGGCGGTGTCGATGGCGCGGAAGATCGGCTGGGTGAGATATTGCAGCAGCGTGCGCGAGCCGGCGACCACGGTCACGTCGGCCTGCATGCCCGGTTGCAGGCTGATATCGTATTTCTTCAATTCCTCGGCCGGCACGGCCACATGAATGGCATAGCTATATTGCCGCGTGAGCTCATCGAATGTCCGGTCGGCGGCAACATAGGTGACATGGGCCTGCAATTGCGGCAGGTGCCGTGAGGAAAAGGCCGGCAGGGTCACCCGGGCCGGCAGGCCCACCTCGACATAGTCGATGTCGCTGGGCGAGAGCTGGGCCATGATGACCGGTTCGTCATCGACCGGAATGACGTCCAGGATCGGCTGCCCCGCCGCCACCGACCCCCCCGCCGTATTGAAGCGGATATTGTTGACCACGCCATCGACCGGGCTGGTGACGATGGTGCGTTCCAGAATGTCCTGGGCCGCGCTGATCTGGTGGGACAGAACCGCGATCTGGTTGTTGACGGCGGTGGCTTCCTTTTCCAGCCCCTGGCGCAGCTCGTCCTCGGTCTGGCGCTGGCGGGCCTCTATTTCCAGCATATTCTGGCGCGTCCGCGCGATGCGGCTCTGGCGCACCTGCATGTCGGCCTCATATTGCACCTGCTGGCGGATCAGCGGCTCCACCTGGCTGCGCGCCACCAATTGCCGCTCCATCAGCGCGCTCATGCGCACCACCTCCTGGTCGATGGAGGCCTTCTGCTCCCGCAGCCCGGCGATTTCGGCCTCGAGCGAGGTGATGTCGGATTGGAGCTGGGCGATCTGCTGGTCGGCAACCTCGCCTGAAACGCTCATATAGCGCAGATTGGCTTCGAGCAGCGATTTCTGGCTTTCCACGAAGGCATAGAGTGCGGGCTGCACCGCCATGGCGGCCACCACCTCAATGGGCAGGCTCCATTCCAGTGTGCCCGACTGCTCGGCCTGGATGCGGGCCCCGATGGTCCGCTGGCGCATCAGCTGGTCGGTGCCGCTGGCATAGCTGGCCTCGGCCTGCGTCTTGTCCAGCTGCACCAGCGGCGTGCCGGCGGCGACCCGCTCGCCCTCGCTGACCAGGATGGCGCGCAGGATGCCGCCTTCCTTGTTGTCGATCACCTGCGGCTTGGAGGCGGGGCTGACGAAACCCGAGGCGATGGCGCCGGTGGAGAGTGGGGCGAGCGCCGCCCAGCCCCCGAAGAGGCCGAAAAACGCCACCGCGATCAGCCCGCCGGCCAGGATGGGCCCGCGCATCATCGGCATCAGTTCGGCCGGCGGCGCCTTGGCGGTGGGGGTGATGCTCAGGGCCGGTACGCTCATCAGGCCTGTCCTCCCGCCGATGCGGCCACGTCATTGACCGGCACCAGCACCGGCTTGTGCACCGGGCGCGGCTGCATCTCGCGCAGCACCTCGTCCCGGTCGCCGAATTTCTCCAGCACCCCCTCGCGCAGCACCGCCAGCTTGTCTATGGGCTGGAGCAGGCTCGAGCGATGGCTGACCACGATGACGGTGGCGCCGCGATCCTTGGCCTGGGCTATGGTGTCCACCAGGGCCTTCTCCCCCTCCTGGTCGAGATTGGAATTGGGCTCGTCCAGCACCAGCAGCGGCGGATTGCCGTAAAGCGCGCGGGCCAGCCCGATCCTCTGCCTCTGCCCGCCGCTGAGGAACATGCCGCGCGGCCCCAGCTCGGTCTGGTAGCCCTCGGGCAGGCGCAGGATCATGTCGTGGCATCCCGCCGCCTGGGCCGCGGCGACCACGGCGGCGTCGTCGGCAATGCCGAGCCGGGCGATATTGTCCCGCACCGAGCCGGCGAACAGGTCGATATTTTGCGGCAGATAGCCGATGGTGCGCGCCGCATCGGCGGTGGTCAGCGTCGTCACATCGGCATTGTCGATGCGCACATTGCCCGCCGAGGGCAGCAGCGCCCCCACCAGCAGGCGGCACAGCGTGCTCTTGCCCGAGGCGGAGGGGCCGACAATGGCCAGCGCCGTGCCCGGCTCGATGCCGAAGCTGATGCCGCGCAGGGTGGGGCGGTCGGCCCCGGGCATCTGATAGCCCAGCCCCTCCACCGCGATCCGGCCCGTCAATTGCGGCAGGGCGATGCGCTCGTCCTCGGCCGGCGCCGATTTGAGCAAGGCGCTGGTGCGCGCATAGGCTTCGCGCGCGCCCAGGAACTGGCGCCACGATCCGATGGTCTGCTCGATCGGCGCCAGCGCCCGGCCCATCAGCACCGAGCCGGCGATGATGCCGCCCGGCGACATCTCGGCCCGCAGCACCAGATAGGCGCCCAGCCCCAGCGCCGCGCTTTGCAGCATCATGCGCACCGCCTTGGACACCGCCGACAGAACGGCGCCGATATCGCCGGCATTGCGGTTGGCCAGGCTCATCTCGTCGAGCTGGGCGCGATAGCGCGCCGAAACCGCGTCCTGCATGCCCATGGCCTGGATGAGCTCGGAGCCTTGCAGGGCCGAGCCGACGAATTCGGCCGACTGGCCCTGGCGCTGCGCCGCTTCGTGCACCAGCCGCCGGCTCAGCACGTCGTTGAGCAGGGCCAGCCCGAACAGCAACAGGCCCGCGCCGATGCCCAGAAAGCCCAGCCAGGGATGGAGCAGGAACATCACGGCGATGAAAAAGGGCACCCAGGGCGCATCGACGAAGGGCAGAACGCCGGCGCTGGCCAGATAGCTGCGCAGGGTGCCCAGGTCGTCGACCAGCCGCCGCGCCGCGCCGGGGTCGCGATTGGCCAGCGCCATGGCCTGCGTCAGCACGGGATCGCGCAGGCGCAGATCGAGAAAATTGCCCAGCCGCGTCAGGATATAGCCGCGCACGCTGTCCAGCCCCGCCAGGGCGGCGAAGGCGAAGGCGGCGATGAGGCTGAGAAACAGCAGGGTCGCCACCTGCCCGCTGCCCAGCACGCGGTCATAGACCTGCATCATATAAAGAGGCGAGGTGAGGACCAGCAGGTTTACCATGCTGGAGAACAGCAACAGGATGATGAGGGCTCGCCGGATACTTGCCGAAACGTCCAGCGTCGACCACACAGATTTTCGAACGCGTGGTTTCATTTCTTTGCCTGCACCGGAAACTATGCCGGCCAACTTATCCGCTTCCCGCAAAACTGCCTAGCGCCATAAAAGCGGAACGGTAAATGGCCGCGCGGCTAGAGCGTTTCCAGCAAAAGTGGAAACGGTTTTGCGGTTCGGAAACGCGATAAAACAAAGGTTTAGATCATTTTAGCGTTTCTACTAAACGGTGAAATGATCTAGGCTTTGGCCCCGGCTTCGCTCCCGCGAAGCGCTTCCCGTTCAGAATGGATGATCCGCCCCGGCGTTAGCATGGTGTTAACCGCAGCGGCGCAAACCGGGCGTCGGAAATCGGCCCCGGTCAAAATGCCGCCGCGATTGGTCCGCAATTGATGCAAATGCACATCAGATGCGGCGGCGTTTGACATCTTGGTAACCATGTCGGGCACAGAGTTGGCGGGGCAACTCCTCTCCCACGGCACCTTCGAGACAAAGGAAGATTTGGCGATGACGACGAAAACCGGTGGCCTTGCAATCGGGCTCGCGGTCGGCGCGATCATGGCTCTCATGCCTGCCGCCCAGGCGCAGCAGGCCACGGAGCTGGGTACCTTCAATGCCTGGACGGCCTGGCAGGCGGCCGATGCCGCCGGCACGATCTGCTATATCTCGGCCACGCCGCAAAAGACCGAGCCGGCCGGAGCCAACCGCGACCCCATCCACTTCATGATCATCCACCGCAAGCAGCAGGGCGTGAAGAACGAAGTGCAGACCATTGTGGGCTATCCGCTCAACACCACCAATGCCAATGCCAGCGCCAGCGTGGACGGCAAGTCCTATCCCATGGTGGTCGAGGGCTCGGCCGCGTGGCTGGCCTCGACCGGTGACGAGGGGGGCTTCGTTTCCGCCTTCAAGGCCGGCAATTCCCTGGTGGTGCGCGGCACCAGCCAGCGCGGCACCAATACGGTGGACACCTATTCCCTTTCCGGCGCGACGGCGGCGATGAACGCCATCGATGCGGCCTGCAAGTGATTTTTGGGTTGCCCCGACCCCATCCCACGCCATAACTGGGCGCGGGAGCCTGCCGGCTCCCGCCCCTTGCCCCGATGAGGCCCCGATGACCAAACCCATTCTGGCGCTCGCCCTTCTCGCCGGCCTGATGCTGACCACCGGCGCCAGCGCCCAGCAGGTGCGCCAATTGGGCGAACACCGCGCCTGGTCGAGCTATGCCGCCAATGACGCGACGGGGGCGGTGTGCTTCGCCATGGTCAAGCCGGAATCGGTGACGCCCATGCCCGACGGCTATACCCAGGCCTATATCTACATCACCAACCGCCCGGCCGAAGGCGTCGCCACCGAATTCAATCTCGTCGCCGGCTTCACCTTCCAGCCCGATAGCCGCGCCACCATCAGCATCGGCTCGCAGAGCTTCAACCTCTTCACCCAGAACGACGCCGCCTGGCTCGATGATGCCGGCCAGGCCGGGGCGCTGGCCAGCGCCATCCGCGCCGGCTCCTCCATGGTGGTGGAGGGCACCAGCGCCGCCGGCATCCGCATCACCCAGACCTATTCGCTGTCCGGCGCCACCGCGGCGCAGCAATCGATCAATTCGAACTGCTGATTTCTTCGCTCGCGGCGCCGCTTCCCTGCGCCCGGCGCAACCCCCTCCCGCGCCCGTGACTTTGCGTTGATCGCGCTTCCATGCTATTGGCGCGCACGATCCCGCATTTCCGAGCCCCTTTAGCCTGCCATGAGCATTGCGCTGAACCTTGACCATTCGACCGCCCCGCGGCCTGCGGCGGCGAGCCGCCCCTCGCTGATCGGCCTCTCCAAGCCGCAATTGGCCGAGGCGCTGGTGGGGGCCGGCATTGCCGGGGAAAAGGAAGCGCGCATGCGCGCCAGCCAGCTCTGGAACTGGCTCTATGTCAACGGCGTCACCGATTTCGATGCCATGACCAATGTGGCCAAGCCGGTGCGCCAGCGCCTGGGCGACGCCTTCATCCTCGACCGCCCCGAAATCGTCACCGAGCAGGTCTCCAGCGACGGCACGCGCAAATGGCTGTTCCGCTTCCGCGATCCGGCCAATCCCGCCTATCCGCCGGTCGAGGTGGAAACCGTCTATATTCCCGAAAGCGACCGGGGCACGCTCTGCGTCTCCTCCCAGGTCGGCTGCACCCTCACCTGTTCCTTCTGCCACACCGGCACCCAGAAGCTGGTGCGCAATCTCACCGCCGGCGAAATCCTCGGGCAGATATTGATGGCGCGCGAGCGCCTGGGCGATTTTCCGGGCGGCCGTCGCCCCGACGATGGCGGGCTGGTGCCCGGCGGGGAGACCCGCGCCATCACCAATATCGTCATGATGGGCATGGGCGAGCCGCTCTATAATTACGAGAACGTCAAGCAGGCGCTGCTCATCGCCTCGGCCGGCGACGGCATGAGCCTCAGCAAGCGCCGCATCACCCTCTCCACCTCCGGCGTCGTGCCCTATATCGAGCCGACGGGCCGCGAGATCGACGTCATGCTGGCCATTTCGCTGCACGCCACCAATAACGATCTGCGCGACGTGCTGGTACCGATCAACAAGAAATGGCCCATCGAGGAGCTGCTCGACGCCTGCCGCAATTATCCCGGCCTTTCCAATGCCCGCCGCATCACCTTCGAATATGTGATGCTGGACGGCATCAACGACAGCGATGCCGAGGCGCGCGAATTGGTGCGGCTGCTGGCCGGCATTCCGGCCAAGATCAACCTCATCCCCTTCAATCCCTGGCCCGGCGCCAATTACGGCACCTCGCCCTCGAGCCGCATCGAGCGTTTCGCCGACATCGTCAACCGCGCCGGCTATGCCTCTCCCGTCCGCACGCCGCGCGGCCGCGACATCTTCGCCGCCTGCGGGCAATTGAAGAGCGAAAGCGAACGCCTGAGCAAAAAGGACCGCGAGGCGCTGGCGGGAGCGTAGGATGCAAACGACGATTTCTGGAAAATGCCGGCATTATGGCCTATATTAAGGCCATGGAGGCATGATGAAAGTTTCTGTCCAATCTGCCGAGATTAAGCTGTCCGAATTGGTCGATGCCGCACTTGCGGGTGAAGACGTGGTGATAAGTAAGGATGGCCGGCCGGCCGTCCGGATTGTCCCTATACAAAGCCGACGCTTCAAAATCGGCATGATGCAAGGTCAATTCGGCGAGGGACCGGATTTCTTTGAACCTATGAGCGAGGAGGAACTCGCTTTGTGGGAAGGTGACGCTTGACGCGTATTCTACTCGATACGCATGTCTGGGCGTGGTCGCTTACGGCCGAACACCGCCTCTCCTCGGCAGCAATCGCCGCCATGGCTTCAGCTGAAGCCGTATACGTCAGTGCCATTAGCTTCTATGAAATCGGCCAGAAAGCCCGTCTTGGCAGATGGCCGGAGATAGCGTCCCAAGTCCCTGCATTGCCAGATATTGCAAGGCGGCAGGGTCTGCAAATAGTCGATGTTTCCCCCGATATCAGTCTGTCGGCAGCGCTTCTTCCTTGGGCGCATCGGGATCCATTTGACCGGATCATTCTGTCAACCGCCCGGGCCCGCGACCTGACCTTGATATCTGCTGATTCTGCCTTTGGTGAGCTTGACTTACTGTTTGGGCAATCTGATGCAATCTGGTAGCTACTCCCCCGCAACCCATTCGATCGTCCACCGCCCACGCCCTTCGCCCAGCAAATCCGCCAGCGCCGGCAGCAGCACGGCCATCTCCTGTTCCAAAACAAAGGGCGGGTTGACCACGATCATGCCGGTGCCAAAAAGGCGCGGCGGGGTGGATGGCGGGCGGATGGCCAACTCCAGCCGCAGGATTTTCGGTATCCTCGCGGCCTTGAGCGCCTTCACATAGGTTTCCACCGCCTCCGGCTCCTTGAGCGGATACCAGAAGGCATAGATGCCGCCTGGCCAGCGGCGATGCGCCTTTCCCAGGCTTGCCGCCATGCGTGAAAACTCGCCCTTTTCCTCGAAAGGCGGATCGACCAGCACCAGGCCGCGCTTTTCCTTGGGCGGCAGATGCGTGCCCATGCCCGCCCAGCCATCCAGATGCGTCACCCGGGTCTGGATATCGCCGGCGAAGTTTTCCTTGAGCGCCGCCGCGTCCTCGGGATGCAGCTCCAGCGCCATCAGCCGGTCCTGGCTGCGCAGCATATGCCGGGCGATGAAGGGCGAGCCGGGATAATAGCGCAGCACCCCATCGGGGTTCTGCGCCCGCGTCGCCGCCAGATAGGGCGCGGCCAGTTCGCCCGCCGCTCCCGGCAGCCCGCGCTCGACCAGCCGCGCGATCCCCTCCTGCCACTCGCCGGTGCGCTCGGCCTCTCCTCCAGACAGATCGTACAGGCCCACCCCCGCATGAGTGTCGATGACGCGGAACGGCGCATCCTTGCGCATGAGATAGGCAAGGATGCGCGTGAGAATGATGTGCTTGACCACGTCGGCGAAATTGCCGGCGTGAAAGGCGTGGCGGTAGTTCATCGTCCTATCTGCGCCCCTCGGCCAGCAATATGGTGGCGGCGAAGGCCATGAACACGGCGGCGAAGCTCCAGTTGAGCGCCCTGCCCACCCAGGCCTTCTCCTTGAGCGTGCGCGTCAGCCATTCGGCGAACAGCACCGCCCCGATGACCACCGGCAGCGAGACGAGGATGAATTCGCCCCCCAGAAAGATCAGCTTGCCCGGCGCATGCGGATCGGAAGCCGAGACGAATTGGGGCAGGAAGGTCACGAAGAACAGCGCCACCTTGGGATTGGTGAGGTTGATGCCCAGCCCGGTGAGATAGGATTGCCCCCAGCTCGGCTGCTTGCCCGCCGCCCTGGGCACCAGCAGGCCCCCGCCATCGCGGATGGCCTGCACCGCCAGCCACACCAGATACAGCGCCCCCAATATCTTGAGCGCGAAAAAGGCAGCGGGCGCGGCGATGATGAGAACGGAAATGCCGAACGCCACCAGCATGGTGTGGACGGCAATGCCGCTATAGGCTCCCAGCACGGTGGCAAAGCCATGGCCGCGCCCCCAATGCATGGTGCGCGACACGAACAGCGCCAGGTCCGGCCCCGGCGTTATCGCCAGGGCGAAGGCGGCCACGGCAAAACCGAGAATGACAGGCAGGTCGGGAAGGAAGGCGGGCATGGTGGGCTCAAGAATCTTGCGCGCAGACAATTGCACCAAAGCGCCTCTCTGACTAGGGTGCGCCCGATTTCCGGGCCGTTCCGGCCGATCTTATCGAGATACACAATGGCGAATGACATCAAGAAAGTCGTGCTGGCCTATTCGGGCGGGCTCGACACCTCCATCATCCTCAAATGGCTCAAGGAGACCTATGACTGCGAGGTGGTGACCTTCACCGCCGATCTGGGCCAGGGCGAGGAGCTGGAGCCGGCGCGCAAGAAGGCCGAGATGTTCGGCATCAAGGACATCTATATCGAGGACCTGCGCGAGGAATTCGTGCGCGACTTCGTCTTCCCCATGTTCCGCGCCAATGCCATGTATGAGGGGCTGTATCTGCTGGGCACCTCCATCGCCCGCCCGCTCATCGCCAAGCGCCTGGTGGAAATCGCCCATGAAACCGGGGCCGACGCCATTTCCCATGGCGCCACCGGCAAGGGCAACGACCAGGTGCGGTTCGAGTTGACCGCCAATGCGCTCGATCCGTCCATCAAGGTCATCGCCCCCTGGCGCGAATGGGATCTGCGATCCCGCACGAGGCTCCTCGAATATGCCGAGGCCAACCAGATCCCCATCGCCAAGGACAAGCGCGGCGAGGCGCCCTTCTCGGTCGATGCCAACCTGCTCCATACCTCCTCGGAAGGCCGCGTGCTCGAAGATCCGGCGGTGGAAGCGCCCGATTACGTCTACCAGCGCACCACCGACCCGGAAAAAGCCCCCGATACGCCTGAATATGTAAAAATCGGCTTCGAGAAGGGCGACGCGATTTCGGTCAATGGCGAAAAGCTCTCGCCGGCAAGCCTGCTCGAAAAGCTCAACGCGCTGGGCGGCAGGCATGGCGTGGGGCGGCTCGATCTGGTGGAGAACCGCTTCGTCGGCATGAAGTCGCGCGGCGTCTACGAGACCCCCGGCGGCACGATCCTGCTGGAAGCCCATCGCGGCATCGAGCAGATCACGCTGGATGCGGGCGCCGGGCACCTGAAGGATTCGATCATGCCGCGCTATGCCGAGCTGATCTACAACGGCTTCTGGTTCTCGCCCGAGCGCGAGGCGCTGCAGGCCCTGATCGACAAGACGCAGGAGCATGTCACCGGCACCGTGAAGCTGAAGCTCTACAAGGGCGTGGCGCGGACCGTGGCGCGGTGGTCGGATCACTCGCTCTATTCCGAGAAACACGTGACCTTCGAGGAAGACGCGGGCGCCTACGACCAGAAGGACGCCGCCGGCTTCATCCGCCTGAACGCGCTGCGCCTGAAACTCATCGCGACGCGGAACGCCCGGGTGGCGGGGAAGGGCTAACCAGAGCGCTCCCGCATCGCGAGGATGGACTCCACCGGGTAGATCATTTTCGGATGCGGGAGCTCTGCGTAGGTTGAAAAGCCAATGCTCTCATAGAAGGCGGTTGTCTTTGCGTTCAGCGACTGCAAGGTGACCGCGTAGAATCCTACGATTTCGGCCACCTGCGCCACCTTCTCGAAGGCATCTTGCAAAAGAAAGGTGCCTAACCCAGCGTTCTGAACCTGACGGTCAACTGCAAGGAAGCCAATGTTGATC
Source organism: Devosia sp. (assembly GCF_034675085.1). Classification (GTDB taxonomy): domain Bacteria; phylum Pseudomonadota; class Alphaproteobacteria; order Rhizobiales; family Devosiaceae; genus Devosia. The sequence continues at coordinate 418 of NZ_JAUCDN010000070.1, read as the reverse complement.
GCGGGAAATGCCGTGTAGGTCGCGAGGTAGCTGCTTTTCTCTCGCCTTGTGTCCGGAACAGAGTCTGACCCCACCTGAAGTGCGTAGTATCCTATGCACTTCGCATCACCTGAGAGGTGCGCGACAAAGACTGCTTGCTCGCGCCGCCGCGCGCATTTGTTGGCTTTGTTCTTCAGGAAGCGATTGAGCGCGCCATTGCCGCAATCAAAGCGGTTAAGCACATGCCCGCTTGCTATCGGTTCCACCACTATCTTTGATAGATCCAGTGGGTCGGGCTTCGTCTTGCTGCTGCCGAACGGCTTCATACTGTCTACGCATTTCAATCATCTTCGCGTTCGGTCCACCGCTCTGGCGCGAAAGAGCTCGCACGTAGTCGCTCGCTTCACGCTGCGAGTGAAACTTGGCTTTTCCGTTAACA
>NZ_JAUCDN010000069.1:0-12978 GCF_034675085.1 Devosia sp. | reverse complement strand
TCGCCAAGGTGCTGTTGCCCAAGGCCTATGTGCGCCTGCTGCTGACCGGCGAACATGTCGAGGACATGTCCGACGCCGCCGGCACGCTCTGGCTCGATGTCGCCAGCCGCGACTGGTCCGTTGAGTTGCTGGGCGTCACCGGACTCACGCGCGATCACATGCCGCGCCTCGTCGAAGGCTCGGCGCCCTCGGCACAGTTGAAGCGCGAACTGGCCCAGCGCTGGGGCATGGAGGGCGTCGTGATCGTGGCCGGTGGTGCGGGTGACAATGCCGCCGCCGCCTGCGGCATCGGCGCCATCCGCCCCGGTGAAGGCTTTGTTTCGCTCGGCACCTCGGGCGTGCTCTTCGTTTCCAACGAAAAATTCAGCCCCAATACCGCAGGGGCGGTCCACGCCTTCTGCCACGCCATTCCCGATACCTGGCACCAGATGGGCGTCATCCTCTCGGCCACCGACAGCCTCAACTGGCTCTCCCGTATTACCGGGCAGAAGCAGGCCGAGCTGGCCGGGGCCGCCGAAGCGCAGTTCACGGGGCCGGGCGAACCCATTTTCCTGCCCTATCTCTCGGGCGAGCGCACGCCGCACAACAATGCTGACGCGCGCGGCTCTTTCGTCGGCTTGTCCCAATCCACAGACGCGGCGCAGCTGGCCCAGGCGGTGATGGAAGGCGTTGCCTTCGCCATGCGCGATTGCCAGCGCGTGCTGGCCGATGCCGGCACCTCCATCAACCGGCTCCTGGTCGTGGGTGGCGGATCGAAATCACCGCTCTGGCTGAAAATGCTCGCCACCAATCTCGACATGGAAATTGCCCTGCCCGAGGACGGCGATTTCGGCGGGGCGCTGGGGGCGGCCCGGCTGGGCCTTTGCGCCGCTGAGGGAGCAAGCCCGCAGCAGGTGATGACCATGCCGCCTATTAAAACCACCATTGCGCCCGACAAATTCCTGTCGGCTGCCTCTTCCGACCAATATGCGCGCTTTTGCGCGCTCTATCCCGCCATCGAGGAGGCACGTCAGTGACGGATTTTTTCAAGGGTATCTCTCCGGTCAGGTTCGAGGGAACCGGCAGTTCCAACCCCCTGGCCTATCGCCATTACAACAAGGACGAGATCGTTGCCGGCAAGCGGATGGAGGATCATATCCGCCCTGCCGTGGCCTACTGGCACACCTTCGCGGCCGAGGGCGGCGACCCCTTTGGCGGCCGTACCTTCGACCGGCCGTGGTTTGACAAGGGCATGGACGGCGCCCGGCTCAAGGCCGATGTCGCCTTCGAATTCTTCGATCTGCTCGACATGCCCTTTTTCTGCTTCCATGACGTCGATATCGCCCCCGAGGGGGCGACCTTGGCCGAGAGCAATCGCAATGTCCGCGCCATCGGCGATATCTTTGCGCGCAAGATGGAAACCAGCCGCACCAAGCTCCTCTGGGGCACGGCCAATCTCTTCTCCAACCGCCGTTACATGGCCGGCGCCGCCACCAATCCTGACCCCGAAATCTTCGCCTATGCCGCCGGCCAGGTGAAGAACGTGTTGGAGCTGACCCACGAACTGGGCGGCCAGAACTATGTGCTCTGGGGCGGCCGCGAGGGTTACGAAACCCTGCTCAACACCAGGTTCGGCCAGGAGCAGGACCAGATGGCCCGCTTCCTGACCCTGGTGATCGAGCACGCCAAGAAGATCGGCTTTACCGGCCAGATCCTCATCGAGCCCAAGCCGCAGGAGCCGAGCAAGCATCAATACGACTACGACGTCGCCACGGTTTACGGGTTCTTGCAGAGATATGGGCTCGAAAAGGACGTGAAGTGCAATATCGAGGTTGGCCACGCTTTCCTTGCCGGCCACTCCTTCGAGCACGAGCTGGCCGTCGCCTCCTCGCTGGGCATGCTCGGCTCGGTCGACGCCAACCGCAATGACCTCCAGTCCGGCTGGGATACCGACCACTTCCCCAACAATGCCGCCGAGATGGCGCTTGCCTTCTACTACATCCTCAAGCAGGGCGGGCTGGGCAAGGGCGGCTTCAACTTCGACGCCAAGGTGCGCCGCCAGTCGCTCGACCCGGCCGACCTGCTTTACGGCCATATCGGGGGCCTCGATACGCTGGCGCGCGGCCTCAAGGGCGCCGCCGCGCTGATCGAGGATGGCGAATTCGACCGCCTGCTCGATGAGCGCTATGCCGGTTGGGATAAGGGGCTGGGCAAGGATATCCTGGCCGGCAAGCTCAGCCTGGCCGATATCGCCGCCAGGGTGGAAGCCGAGAGCCTCAACCCCCAGCCGCGCTCCGGCCGCCAGGAATATCTGGAAAACCTGGTCAACCGCTTCGTCTAGTCTCAATCCCGATCCCTCCTCCCTCTCCCCTTGCGGGAGAGGGTGCCCGAAGGGTGGGTGAGGGGGTTTTCAACTATAGCTCCCTTCATCGGGCGCTGCGCGCCACCGTCTCCCGCAAGGGGAGAAGGAAAAGGTGGCGGGCGAGGAGGCCGTCATGCCGCAAATCACCAATCCCATCCTGCCCGGCTTCAATCCGGACCCCTCCATCCTCCGCGTCGGCGAGGATTATTACATCGCCACCTCCACCTTCGAGTGGTTCCCCGGCGTGCAGATCCTTCATTCCCGCGACCTGGCCAATTGGGAGCTGGTCACCCGCCCGCTCTCGCGCAAGAGCCAGCTCGACATGCGCGGCGACCCTGATAGCTGCGGGGTCTGGGCGCCCTGCCTCACCCATGACGGGGAAAAGTTCTGGCTGGTCTATACCGACGTCAAGCGCAAGGATGGCTCGTTCAAGGACGCGCATAATTACATCGTCTGGGCCGACAGCATCGAAGGGCCGTGGTCAGACCCGATCTACGCCAATTCCTCCGGCTTCGACCCCAGCCTGTTCCATGACGACGATGGCCGCAAATGGTTCGTCAACATGCTTTGGGACCATCGGGTGCGCCCGCTGCTGTTTGCCGGCATCGCCTTGCAGGAATTCGATTCCGAGGCGGGCAAACTCGTCGGCCCGATCAGCAATATCTATCAGGGCACCGACCTCAAGCTGGTCGAGGGCCCGCATCTTTATAAGCGCAACGGCTGGTATTACCTTTTGACCGCCGAGGGCGGCACGGCCTACGATCATGCCTGCACCTTCGCCCGTTCGCGCAGGATCCAGGGGCCTTACGAAACCCATCCCGACAAACATATCCTGACCGCCAAGGATGCGCCGCTCGCTCCCCTTCAGCGCGCCGGCCATGGCGACCTGGTCGAGACCCCGGACGGCAAGACCTATCTCGTCCACCTTACCGGCCGCCCCACCACCCAGGAACGCCGCTGCGTCCTGGGGCGAGAAACCGCCATCCAGGAAGCCTATTGGGGCGATGACGACTGGATTCACGTGAAACACGGCCCCGTGCCTTCACTGCATGTCGAGGTGCCCGGCACGCGCGACGAAGCGGCCTATTGGACCGACAAGCGCTACACCTTCGAAAACGGCCTGCCCATCGATTTCCAATGGCTGCGCACGCCCGAGCCGGAGCGGATTTTTTCGACCGAGAGCGGCAGGCTCCGCCTTTTCGGGCGCGAATCCATCGGCTCCTGGTTCGAACAGGCGCTGGTTGCTCGCCGGCAGACGCATTTTTCCTACGACGCCGAAACCGTGCTGGAGTTCCGCCCCACCGACGAGCGCACCATGGCGGGCCTCACCGCCTATTACAGCCGCTATAATTTCTTCTATCTGGCCGTCACTGCCCATTCGGACGGGCAGCGCGAGCTTCTCATCATGAGCTCGGAAATGAGCTGGCCCGACGGCAAGCTCACCTTCCCCGCCGCCCCGGTGCGGATTCCCAATGGGGGCAAGGTGAGGCTGGCGCTCACTATTCGCGGGCGGCTGCTGCAATTTTTCTATGCCCTCGAAGGGCAGGATTTGCAGCCCATCGGGCCCGTGCTCGATGCCTCCCTGCTTTCCGACGAGTGTGGTGGCCACCAGGCCCATGGCAGCTTCACCGGCGCCTTTGTCGGCGTCGCGGCCCATGACCTCAACGGCACGGCCAGCCCCGCGGACTTCGACTATTTCCTCTACGCGCCCCGCCATGACCCGTCGGATCGCTATGAGGTCGATGCCCTGCAATAGGTTTTCGTTCCAAGAATCGGGCGCGGGAGAGGACGGCTTGCCTCTCCCGCGCCTTGTCATTTCGGGGCCGACAGAGGATTGTGGCGCCCAAACGGACCTTTGGAGGCGCCTTTATGAAGCTCGAATCGATCGCCCTGCATCACGGTTATGAATCGGAGGCGACCACCAAGTCGGCCGCCGTGCCGATCTACCAGACCACCTCATATACCTTCGACGACACCCAGCACGGCGCGGACCTGTTCGATCTCAAGGTCGCGGGCAATATCTATACCCGCATCATGAACCCGACCACGGCGGTGCTCGAGGCGCGTATCGCCGAAATGGAAGGCGGCGTCGGCGCCCTGGCCGTGGCCTCGGGCATGTCGGCCATCACCTATGCCATCCAGACCATCGCCCAGGCCGGCGACAATATCGTCGCCGTCTCCCAGCTTTACGGCGGCACCTATAATTTGTTCGTCCACACCTTCCCGCGCCAGGGCATCGAGGCCCGGCTGGTGGTGCATGACGATTTCGAGGGTTTTGAAAAGGCCATCGACAAGAACACCAAGGCGGTGTTCCTCGAATCCATCGGCAATCCGGCCGGCAATGTCGTCGATATCGAGCGCATCGCCGAAATCGCCCATCGCCATGGCGTTCCGGTGATCGTCGACAACACGGTGGCGACCCCCTATCTCACCCGCGCCTTCGATTTCGGCGCCGATATCATCGTCCACGCGCTCACCAAATATATCGGCGGCCATGGCACCTCCATCGGCGGCATCATCGTGGATTCGGGCAAGTTCGACTGGAAGGCCAACAAGGAGCGCTTCCCCATTCTCAACGAGCCCGACCCGTCCTATCACGGCGTGGTCTATACCGAGGCGCTGGGGGCTGCGGCCTATATCGGGCGCGCCCGCGTCGTGCCGCTGCGCAATACCGGCGCGGCTCTCTCTCCCTTCAACGCCTTCCTCATCCTCCAGGGTCTGGAAACGCTGGGCCTGCGCATGGAGCGTCATTGCGAGAATGCCCAGAAGGTGGCCGAATATCTCAAGGCCCATCCCAAGGTGGCCTGGGTCAATTATGCCGGCCTGCCCGACAGCCCCTATCACGAGACGGCCAGGAAGATTTCCAAGGGTTCCGGCTCGGGCATTCTCTCCTTCGGCATCAAGGGCGGCAAGGAGGCGGGCGCCCGCTTCATCGACGCGTTGCAGATGATCCTGCGGCTGGTCAATATCGGCGACGCGAAGTCGCTGGCCTGCCATCCGGCCACCACCACCCATCGTCAGCTTTCCCCCGAGGAGCTGAAAAAGGCCGGTGTCTCGGAGGACCTGGTGCGCATTTCTGTCGGCATCGAGCATGTCGACGACATCATCGCCGATATCGAGCAGGCCCTCGCCAAGGCTTGAGTTGGGCGACAAGCCCGTGCAAAGCCGCGCCTGCCGGTTGGCATCGGCGCGCTAACAGCCTAAAGTCAGGGCTCCCTTTCGAGCCCTGACTGCCGCGCCCCATGGACCAGACCCCCTTCGAGGCCCCTTCTGCCCCGGCGCCGCTGACGCCGATGATGGCGCAATATTTCGAAATCAAGGCGGTCAATCCCGGCTATCTGCTGTTCTACCGCATGGGTGATTTCTATGAGCTCTTCTTTGAAGACGCCGAGATCGCCAGCGCTGCCCTGGGAATCGTTCTCACCAAACGCGGCAAGCATATGGGCGAGGACATCCAGATGTGCGGCGTGCCCATCCACGCCGCCAACGACTACCTCAACAAGCTCATCAAGCTCGGTCATCGGGTCGCCATCTGCGAACAGGTGGAAGATCCCAGGGAGGCCAAGAAGCGCGGCTCCAAATCGGTGGTCAAGCGCGATGTGGTGCGCCTCGTCACCCCCGGCACGCTGACCGAGGACGATCACCTCGACGCCCGCGCCTCCAATTTCCTCGCCGCCCTCGCCATGCTGGCGCATGGCGACACCGATTTCGCCCTGGCCTGGACCGATGTCTCGACCGGGGAGACCTTCACCGCCGATCTGGAGGCCGGTCAGCTCCAGGACGAGATCGCCCGCATCGCCCCGGCCGAATTGTTGATGACCGAGGCCTGCCGTGACGCCCTGGCCCGGAGCCACCTGCTTGCTCCCGCCTGGGGCCCGGTCACGCATATCGCGCCGCCGGAAAATTTCGACAGCGAAGCGGCCATGGAGGCGCTGCGCGCCGTTTTTCCGGCAGGGGAATTCGATCCCACCGCACTTTCCCGCGCCGCCCGCTCGGCCCTGGGCGCCATTGTCGCTTATGTGCGCGAAAGCCAGAAAGGCGCCGGCGTGGTGCTGCGCGCCCCCCGCGCCGAGGCGGCGGGCCGGCATATGGCTATCGATGCCGCCACCCGCGCCAGTCTCGAATTGCACCAGACCCAGCGCGGCCAGCAGCGCGGCTCGCTCCGCCAGGTGATCGATCTCACCGTCACCGCGCCCGGCTCGCGGCTTCTGGCCGCCCGGCTGGCATCGCCCCTGGCCGATGCCGACGCCATCAATGAACGGCTCGGCGCCGTTTCGGCGCTGGTCGAGGACACGCTGCTCACCGGACGGTTGCGCAGCGAACTCAAGGCGGTGCCCGATCTGGCCCGCGCCCTGACACGCCTGGCGCTGGATCGCGGCGGGCCGCGCGATCTGGCGGCCATCGGCAAGGCCGTGGGCGCGGCCGTGGCCTTGGCGGCCCATTTCGACCGGCTCGAAACGCCGCCTACAATTCTGGCCCGGCTCTTCGCCATTCTTGCCGCCGCCCCGCTCTCGCTGGCCTCCGAGCTGGCGCTGGCGCTGGATGACGATCTTCCGCTGCTCAGCCGGGATGGCGGCTTCGTGCGCAAGGCCTATGACGACCGGCTCGATGGCGAACGGGCCCTGGCCAGCGAAACCCGTGCCGTGGTCGCCGCGCTTCAGGCCAGGCTGATCGAGGAGACCGATGTCCGCTCGCTCAAGATTCGCCACAATGGCGTCCTGGGCTATTTCGTCGAGGTGCCGGCCGCCCATGGCGCCCGCCTTCTGGAGGAGCCGCATCGGCAGAGCTTCATTCATCGCCAGACGCTGGCCAATGCCATGCGCTTCACCACCACCGAACTGGCCGAGCTCGAGGGGCGCATTGCCCGCGCCCATGAGGCGGCGCTGGAGCTGGAGCTGAGCATTTTCGCCCGTCTGCGCCAGGAGGCACTGGCGCGTACCGAGCTCCTGCGCGGTCTGGCCGACGCACTGGCCGAGCTCGACGTCATCGCTGCCCTGGCGCATCTGGCCGCAACGCGCGGCTATGTGCGGCCCCAGATCGATGCCTCCCTCGCCTTCGCCATCGCGGCCGGTCGCCACCCGGTGGTGGAGGAGATGGCCCAGGGCGAAGGCCGCAGCTTCGTGGCCAATGACGCCGATCTTTCCGGCAGCGATGAAATGGGCGGCGGACGGCTCTGGCTGGTCACCGGGCCCAATATGGGCGGTAAATCCACTTTTCTGCGCCAGAACGCACTCATCGCCATCCTGGCGCAGATGGGCAGCTTCGTGCCGGCGGGAGCGGCCCATATCGGCGTGATCGACCGGCTGTTCTCGCGTGTCGGGGCCAGCGACGACATTGCCCATGGCCGCTCCACCTTCATGGTGGAAATGGTCGAGACCGCCGCCATCCTCAATCGCGCCACCCGCCGCAGTCTCGTCGTGCTCGACGAGATCGGGCGCGGCACCGCCACTTTCGACGGGCTTTCCATCGCCTGGGCGGCGGTCGAGGCGCTGCACGAGACGACGGGATGCCGGGCGCTCTTCGCCACCCATTTCCATGAATTGACCAGCCTCGCCAAGACCCTGTCGCGCGTCGCCAATGTCACCATGAAAGTGCGCGAATGGGAGGGCGAGGTGGTGTTCCTGCATGAAGTGGGGCCCGGCGCCGCCGACCGCTCCTATGGCATCCAGGTGGCGCGGCTGGCCGGCCTGCCCGAGCCGGTTTTGGCGCGGGCGCGCCAGGTGCTGGCTGTGCTCGAGCAGCGCTCCACCGGCACCGCCTCTTCCAGCCAGAAAGCCAGCGTGCTAGACGATCTGCCACTTTTCGCCCATCAGCCTGCTCCCCGACCGGTGGGCCCGGATCCGCTATATGAAGCGCTCGACGCCGTTCGTCCCGACGAAATGACTCCCAAGCAGGCGATCGAAGTGCTCTATGAGTTGAAGAAAATCCGCGATGACGCTCGCCGAAGTTGAGGCAAAGCCGCGAAAGCCGCTCTTCTCGCTCAAACTGGCCGAAACCATCCTCGGCGAGTTGGACGCGGCCATTGGCGATCATGCGCCCAAATCCAGCGCCGCCCGGGCTGCGGTTCTGGCCTATATGCGCCAGACCCTGGCCACCGCCCGCACCCAGGCGGAAGCGGAACTGATCGCCACCGGCAAGGGCACGCGCTGCGCGCAAAATCTCTCCAATGCCCAGGACGAGATCATCGCCGCGCTCTATCTGTTCGCCACGCGCCGCGTCTATCCGGTCGACAACCCTTCGGGAGCCGAAGCCATCGCGCTTTCGGCCGTGGGCGGCTATGGCCGGGGCACGCTGGCGCCGGGCTCCGATATCGACCTGCTGTTCATCCTGCCCTACCGGCAGACCCCATGGGGCGAGCAGGTGACCGAATATATCCTCTATATGCTCTGGGACCTGGGGCAGAAGGTCGGCCATGCCGTGCGTTCGGTGGAGGAATGCATCCGCATGGCCCGCGCCGACATGACCGTGCGCACTGCCACGCTGGAAGCGCGCTATCTCACCGGCGACAAGGGGCTCTTCGACACCCTGGTGCATCGTTTCGAAACCGAGATCATGCCCGGAACGGGCCCCGAATTCATTGCCGCCAAGATGGCCGAGCGCGACGAGCGCCACCGCCAGATGGGCAATTCCCGCTATGTGGTCGAGCCCAATATCAAGGATGGCAAGGGCGGGCTGAGGGACCTCAACACCCTGTTCTGGATCGGCAAATACTTCTTCTCGGTCAAATCCAGCCATGAGCTGGTCGGCAAGGGGGTGCTGAGCGCCGGGGAATACCGGCTCTTTTCGCGCGCCGAGGATTTCCTCTGGGCCGTGCGCTGCCATCTGCATTTCGTCACCGGCCGCAGCGAGGAAAAACTCACCTTCGACATGCAGCCCGAGCTGGCCGAGCGCATGGGCTATGCCCGCCGTATCGGCATGCTGGGCGTCGAGCGCTTCATGAAGCGCTATTTCCTCGTCGCCAAGGATGTGGGCGACCTCACCCGCATCATCTGCGCCAGTCTCGAATTCAACCATGCCAAGGACATGGACACTGTGGGGCGCGTTGCCGTTCCCCTGCGCCCCGGCCGCAGCCGTATCAAGGGCGAGGCCGATTTCGTGCTCGATACCGGCCGGCTCAACCTGGCCGATGCCGAGGCGTTCACCCGCGATCCCGTCAACCTCATCCGCATGTTCCGCGTCGCCGGGCGCGAGCAATTGCTGTTCCACCCCGACGCCATCAAGGTCATCACCCGCTCGCTGCGCCTGATCGACAACACCTTGCGCGCCGACCCGCGGGCCAATGAGCATTTCCTCAACATCCTCACCGATCCCCTGTCGGTGGAGCGCATATTGCGGCAGATGAACGAAAGCGGCGTATTGGGCAAATTCGTGCCCGAATTCGGCAAGATCGTCGCCCTGATGCAGTTCAATATGTACCACCATTACACGGTGGACGAGCACCTGATCCGCTCGGTCGGCGTCATGGCCGATATCGCCAATGGCGGCCTGCGCCAGGAATTGCCCCTGACCCATGAGCTGCTGCCCCAGCTCAACGATACGCGCCTGCTCTATGTGGCTCTGTTCCTGCACGATATCGCCAAGGGCCGCCCCGAGGATCATTCCATCGCCGGCGCCCGCATCGCCCGGCGTCTCTGCCCGCGCTTCGGCCTCTTGCCGGCCGAGACCGACACCGTGGCCTGGCTGGTGGAAAATCATCTGGTGATGAGCGAGATCGCCCAGGCCCGCGATATCCAGGACCCCGAAACCGCCAAGGCCTTTGCCGATGTGGTGCAGTCGCCCCAAAGGCTGGCCCTGCTGATGATCCTCACCGCCTGCGACATTCGCGCCGTGGGTCCGGGGGTATGGACCGGCTGGAAGGGGAGCCTGTTGCGCTCGCTCTATTATGCCACCGAGCCGCTGCTTTCGGGCGGGCACAGCCAGGTGACCCAATCGGACCGCATCAGCCATGCCCGCCGCCAGCTGGCCCAGGCGCTCGAAGCCTGGCCCGCCGACGCGGTGGAAAGCTATATCGCCCGCCATTACGACCATTACTGGCTGCGGGCCGAGCCGGAATTGCAGATCGAGCATGCCCGCATGATCCGCCAGGCCGACAAGGCGGGGGAAGTCTTTGCCGGCTCCATCCGCGTCAAGGCCTTCGAGGGCATCACCGAGGTCAGCTTCTATACGCCCGACCATCCGCGCCTGCTCTCGCTCATTGCCGGCGCCTGCACCATGCAGGATGCCTCCATCATCGGGGCGCAGATTTTTTCCACCCGCGACGGCCATGCGCTCGATACCTTCCGGCTGCGCCGCAGCTTCACCTCCGACGAGGACGAGAAGGTCCGCGCCACCCGCATCATCGATACGGTCAAGCAATTGCTCCAGGGCAAGCGGCAAATCCTCATCGATCTGGGCAAGGAAAGCCGCCACAACAAGCGCCTGCGGCCCTTCGCCGTGCCGGCCCAGGTCACCGTCTCCAACGTGCTCAGCGAAAAATTCACCGTCATCGAGGTGTCCGGCCTCGACCGCATGGGGCTGCTGCATTCGCTGACCCGCGAGATCGCCGACCTCAACCTCACCATCGGCTCGGCCCATATCGGCACCTATGGCGAAAAGGCGGTGGACGTCTTCTATGTCACCGACCTGACCGGGCAGAAGATTCACGCCAAGCCGCGCCAGCGCAAGATTCACGACGCGCTGATGAATGTGTTCCAGCCGCACAGTGGGGAGCGCGGGCAGAATGGATAAATCCGGGCTGGGTTTCCACCCCCTCCTCCCTCCCCCATCGAGGGGGAGGTGTAGCTCCACCCATGGGCACCATCCCGCCACAGCCACCAAACCGCACCTCCCCCTCGATGGGGGAGGTTGGGTGGGGGTGGGGTCACGCCACCGGAACCGCGTATGAGCCTTTACCGCAACTTCCTTTCGGTGGGCGGGCTCACCCTGGTTTCCCGCGTCGCCGGCTTTTTCCGTGATGCGCTGATGGCCGCCGTGCTCGGCACCGGTCCGGCCGCCGACGCCTTCTTCGCGGCCTTCCGCTTTCCCAATCTCTTCCGGCGGCTGTTTGCCGAAGGGGCGTTCAACACCGCCTTCGTGCCGATGTTTTCCGGCGCGCTGGAGCAGGACGGGCGCAATGTGGCGCTGGAACTGGCTTCGCGCATCATGGCCTGGCTGGTGGCGGCGCTGCTGGTGGTGACGGTGCTGGCCGAGATTTTCATGCCCCAGATCATGGTCGCCTTCGTGCCCGGTTTCGTCGGCGACAGCGAGAAATTCGAGCTGACGGTCTTTCTCACCCGCATCATGTTTCCCTATCTGGCCTGCATGTCGCTGATGGCGGCCTATGGGGCGATCCTCAATTCCCTCGGGCGGTTCTTTGCCGCCGCCTTCGCGCCCGTCATTCTCAATATCGTCAATATCGCCGCCATGATCCCGCTGGTCACCTTCTGGACGCAGGATCCGGCCGGCGCCGCCATGTGGGTGGCCATGGCCACCATGGCTGGCGGCGTCGCGCAACTCGCCCTGGTGTGGGCGGCCATCAAGCGCGCTGATTTCCTGCCGCGCCTGCGCCTGCCCCGCTTCGACAAGGAAGTGCGGCGCTTCTGGATGCTGGCCATCCCCGCCATCCTGGCCGGCGGCATCACCCAGATCAACATCTTCGTCGGCACCATCATCGCCTCGGGCGCCGCCAACGCCATTTCCGTGCTCAATTATGCCGACCGGCTCTATCAGCTGCCGCTGGGCATTATCGGCATCGCCATCGGCACGGTGCTGCTGCCCGAATTGAGCCGGCATTTGAAGGGCGGACGCATGGCGGCGGCCCATGCCACGCAGAACCAGTCGCTGCTGGCGGCCATGCTGCTGTCCATGCCGGCCGCCGCCGCCCTCATCGCCCTGGCCGAGCCCATCGTGCGGGTGCTGTTCGAGCGCGGCGCCTTCGATGCGCTGGCGACGGCGCAGACCGCCCAGGCGCTCATCGCCTTTTCCACCGGTCTGCCCGCCTATGTGCTGATCCGCGTGTTGCAGCCGGGTTTTTTCGCCCGCGAGGACACGATCACGCCCACCATTTTCGCCGGCATCTCGGTGGCGGCCAATATCGCGCTCTCGCTGCTGCTCTTTCCCAGCCTGGTCCATGTCGGCATCGCCATCGCCACCGCTGCTTCCTCCTGGCTCAACGCGGTCTTGCTGGCGCTCTTCCTCGCCCGGCGCGGTCACTTCGCCCTTGCCGGGGCCGAATGGCGGCGCCACGGACTGATCCTTGCCATCAGCGCCATCATAGGCGCCAGCCTCTATCTTCTGGCCGATCAGGGCCGGGCCTATCTTGCCTCTTCGGCGCCCTTCTGGCAGCAGGCCGGGGTTCTGGCGGTTCTGGTGGGGTTCGGGCTGGTGCTGTATTTTACCCTTGTCCATGTCAGCCGCGTGCAGCCGCTGGGCCAGCTTTTTTTGCAATTGCGGCGCAAGCGCTAGGCCGGGATGACTTTATCGGCCATCGGATATAAGTGTTCGCAGGATATCTGTTACAGGGCTCCCCATGTCGTTTACTCCCCGCGTCTTCTCCGGCATCCAGCCATCGGGTGATCTGCACCTGGGCAATTATCTCGGCGCCATCCGCCGCTTCGTGCCCCTCCAGCACACGCATGAGACCATTTATTGCGTGGTGG
>NZ_JAUCDN010000068.1:0-13027 GCF_034675085.1 Devosia sp. | reverse complement strand
ACCAGCGCGAAATCGGGCTCGATGCCGGTGGTGTCGCAATCCATCACCAGCCCGATCGTGCCGGTGGGGGCGATAACCGAAACCTGCGCGTTACGGAAGCCATGCTTCTCGCCCAGCGCCAGCGCATTGTCCCAGGCGGCCTTGGCGCGCTCGGACAGGTTGGCGTCCTTGAGATTGGCGTGGTCCAGCGGCACCGGGGCGATGGAAAGCCCCTCATAGCCGGCTGCATTGCCATGGGCGGCATTGCGGTGGTTGCGGATGACGCGCAGCATATGCCTGGCGTTGCGCTTATAGTCCTTGAACGGGCCCAGCTCCTTGGCCATTTCGGCCGAGGTGGCGTAGGAAACGCCGGTCAGGATGGCGGTGACGGCGCCGGCGATGGCGCGCCCTTCCGCCGAGTCATAGGGAATGCCCGAGGTCATCAGCAGCCCGCCGATATTGGCGTAGCCGATACCCAGCGTGCGATATTCGAACGAGCGCTCGGCGATGGCCCGGCTGGGGAACTGCGCCATCATCACCGACACTTCCAGCACGATGGTCCACAGGCGCACCGTGTGCTCATAGGCGGCGGTGTTGAACGAGCCATCCTCATTGCGATAGGGCAGCAGGTTCACCGAGGCCAGATTGCAGGCGGTGTCGTCCAGGAACATATATTCCGAGCACGGATTGGAGGCGTTGATCGGGCCGGCCTCGGGGCTGGTGTGCCACTCATTGATGGTGGTGTGATACTGGATGCCCGGATCCGCCGAGGCCCAGGCGGCGTAGCCGATCTGTTCCCACAGATCGCTGGCCTTGAGCGTCTTGGTCACCTTGCCGTTGGAGCGAGCCTTCAGCTCCCAGTCGCTGTCGGCCTCGACGGCGCGCAGGAAGTCGTCGCTCACGCGCACCGAATTGTTCGAATTCTGGCCCGAAACGGTCAGATAGGCTTCCGAGTCCCAGTCGGTGTCGTAAACCGGGAATTCGATGTCGGTATAGCCCTGCCTGGCGAACTGGATGACGCGATAGATGTAATTTTCCGGCACCAGCGCCTTCTTGGCGGCGCGCACTTCGCGCTTGAGCGCGGGGTTCTTGGTCACGTCAAAGCAGTCGTCGCCCGAGCCCTCGCAATTGACGGCGGCCTTCATGATCGCCTTGAGGTGCTTGGAAACCACCTTGGAGCCGGTGACCAGCGCCGCGACCTTCTGCTCTTCCTTGACCTTCCAGTTGATATATTCCTCGATATCGGGGTGATCGATGTCGAGCACCACCATCTTGGCGGCGCGGCGGGTGGTGCCGCCCGACTTGATGGCGCCGGCGGCGCGGTCGCCAATCTTGAGGAAGCTCATCAGCCCCGAGGACTTGCCGCCGCCCGAGAGCTTTTCCCCCGCTCCGCGCAGCGCCGAGAAATTGGTGCCCGTGCCCGAGCCGTATTTGAACAGGCGCGCTTCGCGCACCCAAAGGTCCATGATGCCGTTTTCATTGACCAGGTCGTCCTCGACCGACTGGATGAAGCAGGCATGGGGCTGGGGATGCTCATAGGAGCTTTTCGACTGCACCAGCTTGTGGGTGAAGGGGTCGACATAGAAATGCCCCTGGCCGGGGCCGTCGATGCCATAGGCCCAGTGCAGGCCCGTATTGAACCATTGCGGCGAATTGGGCGCGACGCGCTGGGTGGCGAGCATGTAGCAGAGTTCGTCGAAGAAGGTGCGCGCATCTTCCTCGCTGTCGAAATAGCCGCCCTTCCAGCCCCAATAGGTCCAGGTGCCTGCCAGCCGGTCGAACACCTGGCGGCTGTCCAGTTCCGAGCCATAGCGTTCCGCTTCCGGCAGCTTGGCCAGCGCCTTCTCATCCGGCACCGAGCGCCAGAGCCAGGAGGGGACGGAATTTTCCTCCACCCTCTTGAGAACCTTGGCGACGCCCGCCTTGCGGAAATATTTCTGCGCGATGATATCGGCCGCCACCTGGCTCCAGCCGGCCGGCACGGCGATATCGTCCAGCTTGAACACCACCGAGCCATCGGGATTGCGAATCTCGCTGGTGGCCGAGCGGAACTCGATTCCGCCGTAACGGTCTTCATTGGCAGTCGTGAAACGGCGTTCTATGCGCATGGACAGTCTCTGTAACGGATATGCGGTGCGGTGGGGGGGCCGCGAGGGGACTCACGGACTTTCTTCCACCATAAAGAAGCCAAATTCTCCCCATGTCGATGGCGGTTTTTTTGTCGCGCTCCACACCATGGCTGGTGAGCGTGGGGCGCAGAAACGCAAAATCTAGTGTTTCATATGGGATTAGCGTGGATAACTTACCAGTGTCAGCAAAGCTTAACAAAGCCGGTTTATGCCCGGTTAAGGTTCAAAGCTGCGTGAGCCGCCGCAGCCAAAGCCCCGAAAACATTCGGCTTCCCACCCGGTTCCGCCTGGGCGGTGATTCCCCCATCCTGCTGTCAAGCGCAGAAATTTCGGGTTTTTTCACATATCGCACCCACAGGCTGCCGGCATGCATGCGCCATGCGTCTGGGGCAGGGCGGGGATGGCCTTTGGTCGCCCCCGCAGGTGCAATTCGGTCTAGGCTCGGCTAGCCGCCCATGATACACCCGGCCCGAACGCGCATATTTCGACGGCGGAATCGACAAGTGGCCCAATCCGGTATCAAGCAGTTCCTCTCTGAAATCTTCGCCTGGTGGGGCGGCCAGACCTGGGGCACGCGCCTGTGGATCCGGCGCTTCGGCGATTATGTCGGCAGCGACGAATTCGGCAACCGCTACTATCAGGACCGCAAGGCCGACCGGCGCTATGTCACCTATGGCGGGGGCTATGCCGATGCCTCTTCCATTCCGCCCGGCTGGCATGGCTGGATGCATTACCGCACCGATGTGGTGCCGGCCGATGCCAAATATACCCCGCGCCCCTGGGAAAAGCCGCATCAGCCCAACCTGACCGGCACCGCCGCCGCCTACCGCCCCGATGGCAGCCTGCTCAACAAGGGCGAGCGCCCGCGCGTCAGCGGCGATTACGACGCCTGGTCGCCCGAATAAGGGTGCGCCGTCCGGCCATGATCCTGCGCTTTCTGGCCCTGCTGCTGCCGCTTGCGGCGGCCGGTCTTGTGCTGCCGGCTTCGGCCCAGCCCGTCGCCAACCCGGTGGCCACTTTTGCCGGGCTCGACAAGATCACCGGCCGCATCACAAGGTTCGATGTCTATATCGACGAAACCGTGCTGTTCGGTGCGCTCGAGATCACTCCGCGCGCCTGCTACAACCGGCCCAGCACCGAGACCCAGCGCACTTCGGCCTTTCTCGAGGTCGACCAGCGCAGCCTTACCGGCGTCTCCCGGCGCATCTTCACCGGCTGGATGTTCGCCGACAGCCCCGCTCTGCACGCGGTGGACCACGCCATTTATGATGTATGGCTGATCGCCTGCAAGACCAGCACCGACGTCCCGCCGCCCGACCAGCGGTAAGCCGGCTCAGAACAACTCGTCCAGGGCGTTGTAGAACCGGTATTTCACCGGGTCCCACGCCGCGCCATAGGCTTGGAGAAACGGCGCCACATAAGCCTCGCCGCAATTGAACATGATGCTGCGGCAGGCCAGCGCCAGGTCCTGCCATCTATCGGCCAGCCCCAGCCGCCCGCAATCGATGATGCCGCTGAACCGCCCGCCATCCGCCATCAGATTGGGCAGGCACGCATCGCCATGGGTCACCACCAGCTCAGCTTCGCTCGGGCGGTTGGCCTCCACCCAGGCCAGCACCTCGGCGGCGCTCCAGCCCCGGTGGCGGGCATCGAAATCGTCCTCATCCACCAGGCCCGCTTCGACCCGGGCTGCTCCGGCCGCCAATTGACGGGAGACCGACTGATCGAACGGGCAATGGCGCGGGTCGAGCGCATGCAGCCGCCGCAGCCCCTGCGCCATCATGCGGCAAAGTTCCTCGGGCCGCCCGGTCTCATGGGTGAGGTCCTGTCCGGGCACCTGCGTCATCAGCAGCCAGTGCCGGGTCGCGGTCTGCACCAGTTCAACCAGGCGCGGGGCGCGCAACCCCATATGTGCCAGCCATTCCAGCCGCTCGGCTTCGCCCGGCAATTCGCTCAGCGCCTGCGCCGGGCCGGTCTTGAGGAACACCACATTTCCCCCGCCCATGTCGATGCGCCACACATCGGCGCCCGATTTGCCCAGCGTCACCCGCTGCCAGTCATGGCCGCGCAGGCTGGCAAATGCGGCGGGCAACTCGGCAGGCACGCTCATTGGCGCTGCTCCCAGGCCGACCATTCGCCGCGCTTTTCCAGCGCCGCCGCCAGTCTCTCCTCATAGGCCTCGCGGGGAATTTCAATGCCGCCCAGCGAGGCCAGATGCGGGGTGATGAACTGGGTGTCGAGCAGAACAAAGCCCCCGGCGCGCAGCCGCTCGACCAGATGGGCCAGCGCCATCTTGCTGGCATTGGTGCGGCGGTGGAACATGGATTCGCCGAAAAACGCCGCGCCAATGGCCAGCCCATAGAGCCCGCCGACAAGCTCCGCGCCGTCCCACACCTCCACCGTATGGACGACGCCGCGCGCGAACAATTCGCCATAGACGGCGCGGATGGTGCCGTTGATCCAGGTGCTGGCGCGGTCCTTGCCAACGCTGGCGCAGCCTTCGACCACGCCCTCCCAGTCGCTGTCGACGCGGATGGAAAAGCCGGATTTGCGCATCGCCTTGCGCAGGCTGGCGGAGAGATGGAAGCCCTCGAGCGGAAGAATGCCGCGCATGTCCGGGCTCACCCAGAACACATCCTCGTCTCCCGCATCCTCGGCCATGGGAAAGATGCCGGCGCAATAGGCGCGGATCACCAGTTCGGGTGTCAGCTCGATATCGAAGGGACTGGTGCGGGTCATGCGGAAAAGAAAAAGGGGGCTATG
Organism: Devosia sp.; assembly: GCF_034675085.1. Lineage (GTDB taxonomy): Bacteria > Pseudomonadota > Alphaproteobacteria > Rhizobiales > Devosiaceae > Devosia. The sequence continues at coordinate 8,156 of NZ_JAUCDN010000068.1, read as the reverse complement.
CGCCCCCTCAGACCTTGTTCTCGGCCAGGTATTTTTCCAGCCAGTGGATGTCGTAATTGCCCGCCAGCACATCCGGCTCGCGGATCAGGCGCTGGAACAGGGGCAGGGTGGTCTTGATGCCGTCGATGACGAATTCGTCGATGGCGCGGCGCAGCCGTTGCAGGCACTCCTCGCGCGTGCGGCCATAAACGATCAGCTTGCCGATCAGCGAGTCGTAATAGGGCGGGATGCGATAGCCCTGATAGACCGCCGAGTCGACGCGCACGCCCACCCCGCCGGCGGGGTGGTAGAAGGTGATGGTGCCCGGCGAGGGTGCGAAGCTCTGCGGGTCCTCGGCATTGATGCGCACTTCGATGGCATGGCCATAGAACTGCACCTTGTCCTGACTCATCGAGAGCTTTTCGCCCGAGGCGACGCGGATCTGCTCATAGACGATGTCGATGCCGGTGATGCGCTCGGTCACCGGATGCTCCACCTGCAGGCGGGTATTCATCTCGATGAAATAGAATTCCCCGTTTTCGTAAAGGAACTCGATGGTGCCGGCACCCGAATATTTGAGCTTGCGCATGGCGGCGGCGCAGATTTCGCCGATTTCGTCGCGCTGCTCGGGCGAAATGCTCGGCCCGCCGGCTTCTTCCCACACCTTCTGGTGGCGGCGCTGCAACGAGCAGTCGCGCACGCCCAGATGCACGGCATTGCCCTGGCCGTCGCCCAGCACCTGCACCTCGATATGGCGCGGCTTGCCGAGATATTTTTCCATATAGACCGAATCATTGCCGAAGGCGGCCTTGGCCTCGGAGCGGGCGGTGGACCAGGCCACCAGCAGCTCGGATTCGGTATGGGCGACCTTCATGCCGCGTCCGCCGCCGCCGGCGGTGGCCTTGATGAGCACGGGATAGCCGATATCCTTGGCGGTCTTGAGCGCCTGCTGCTCGGTTTCCACCGCGCCCTCGGAGCCCGGAACCACCGGAATGCCCAGCTCCACCGCGGTCTTCTTGGCGGTGATCTTGTCGCCCATGATCTCGATGTGATGGGCCGACGGCCCGATAAAGGTCACGTCGTGCTCGGCGAGGATCTTGGCGAAGCGGGCATTTTCCGAAAGGAACCCGTAACCGGGATGCACCGCGTCGGCCCCGGTGATCTCGCAGGCGGCCAGGATGGAGGGGATATTGAGATAGCTGTCCTTGGCCGCATTGGGGCCGATGCAGACGCTTTCATCGGCCAGGCGCACATGCATGGCGTTGGCGTCGGCCGTGGAATGGACGGCCACGGTCTGGATGCCCATTTCCTTGCAGGCGCGCAGGATGCGCAGGGCGATTTCGCCGCGATTGGCGATGAGGACCTTCTGGAACATGAAGTCCCCCCTTACTCGATGACGACGAGCGGCTCGCCATATTCAACCGGCTGCGCATCCTCCACCAGGATGCGCGTGACGGTGCCCGAGCGATGCGCCGGAATCTGGTTCATGGTCTTCATGGCTTCCACGATCAGCACCGTCTGGCCCTCGGAAACCTTGCTGCCCACTTCCACGAAAGAGGGCTTGCCCGGCTCGGGCGAGCGATAGGCGGTTCCGACCATGGGCGAGGTGAGCGTGCCCGGATTGGAGGCGAGGTCCTCGGCGGCGGCGGGCGCTGCGGCCGGAACCGAGCCGGCCGGCGTTGCCGGGGCAGGGGCGGCGGGCGCGGCGGCCAGATATTGCGGCGGAGCGGCGTATGCCACCCCTTCATTGGCATAGGAGCGCGTGACGCGGACCCGGAAATCTTCCTTCTCGATCTCGATTTCGGCGAGATTTTCCTTGTTGAGCAGCTCGGCGATGGCCCGGATCAGGTCCTGATCGTCTTGCGATGACTTGGTCATTCTTTTCGGTCTCCCGCGCTGGGCGCGCTGATCGTTAGCTAAGTTTTTCGGCAAGCGCCATCAGCGCCAGTCTATAACCGGTGACGCCGAAGCCGCAAATGACGCCGAAGGCGACGGCCGACACATAGGAATGGTGCCGGAACGCTTCGCGCTGATGGATATTGGAAATATGCACTTCCGCCACCGGCAGCCCCACCGCGCGCAGCGCGTCGTGAATGGCCACCGAAGTGTGCGAATAGCCGGCGGGGTTGATGAGGATGCCGTCGGCGCTGTTCATCGCCTCCTGGATCCAACTCACCAGCTCGCCTTCGTGGTTGGACTGGCGGAAGTCGATCTCCAGGCCCAGTTCCACCCCGGCGTCCAGGCACAGGCTCTTGATGTCGGCAAGCGTGGCCGCGCCATAGATACCGGGCTCCCGCGTACCCAGCATATTCAGGTTCGGGCCATTGAGGACGAGAACGCGCTTTACCATGATTTTTGCCTTTTGCCCTGCCCCCTTGGCCGGTGCAAGCCCGGTAACACGAATTGCACCGAAAAGGCAAAGGGCGGCGCCAGAGGCGCGCGGGTGCCGCAGTCACCGGGCGGCGCCTCCCCCTTTGAAGGGGGAGGGGGACGACGGCGCGATCGAGGACGATCAGGTCCTATATGTGAGGAGGCTTCCGAAAGCCGTTACCCCTTCAGCCTTCGCACTCGGTTTCCCCGCAGGCGCGCATATTGGCGATGCGGCGGCGCAATTCGTCCGCCCCGATGGCGCCGGGAATGACGTCGGTGCCCAGGATATAGGTGGGCGTGCCGGTGATGTTGAGCGCCCGCGCCAGCTCATAGGAGGTCTGGATGGTGCGGGCGACGTTTTCCGAGCCCAGTTCCAGTTCCAGCGTCATTGGGTTGAGGCCCAGATCGGCGGCGGCTTCCAGCGCCACGGTCTTGTTCACCTGTCCGCGCGCCGAAAACAGCGCCTCGTGGAAATCCCAATAGTCCACATCGGCCTGCCCGACCAGAACGGCCACGCGCGCCGCGTCGATGGATTCATTGGACAGGATGGGGAATTCCTTGAGCACCACGCGCAGGCCGGGGTCCTCGGCGATGAGCGCCGCCAGGTCCGGCAGCGCCTTGCGGCAATAGCCGCAATTATAGTCGAAGAATTCCACCAGCGTCACATCGCCTTCGGGATTGCCCAGCACCACCTGGCCCGGATCGTTGAAGAGCTTGTCGTCCAGCGCCGAAATGGCGGTGCGCGCCTGCGAGCGTTCCTCGGCGCGCAGGGTGGATTCGAGCGCCACCGACAGGCGCTGCAAAATCTTCGGATCGTCCATGAGGAAGGATTCGATCATCGGATTGAGCTGGTCCGCATCCAGCGCCGCCACGGCGGGGGAGGCGGGAGCGGCGCGTTCGGCGTCGTATTTGGCCAGCGCCGCGTCGATCATCGCCTGCACCGCGACGCTGTCGGTTTGCGCGGCGGGCTTGTTCACCACCGAATAACCCAGCGCGCCGGCAAGGATGCCGGCAAGGGCGACGAGGGCAAGGGTGAGGCGCGGCATGGCATGTCCATCTGTCAAAAGCAGGTTGGTCTGCCTTCTAGCAGACCCCGCCGCCCATGGGCAGCGTTGAAAGTGTCGCTGCCGCCCCGCGCCGGCTCAATTGTGGTTGAGGCAGGCGACGGAACCGGTTAGGCCCGGAGGCCAGTAAGGAATATGCGATGACCAGCGAACCGACCGTTGACGGCCTCCTGCCGTTCCAGGCCATGGAAATCCTCAAGCGCGCCCGGGCGCTGGAAGCCGGTGGCCGGCAGGTGTGCCATCTGGAGTTGGGCGAGCCCGGCTCGCCCCCCGCGCCGCGCGTGCTCGAAGCGGTGAAGGCGGCGCTGCCCCAGGCCCAGGGCTATACCAATGCCAAGGGCCTGGTCGAATTGCGCGAGGGTCTGGCTGCATATTATCACGACCGGCACGGGGTAGGCGTCGATGCCGAATCCATCCTGTGCACCATGGGGTCCTCCGCCGGCTTCATTCTCGCCTTTCACGCCGCTTTCCGCCCCGGCGCCCGCATCGCCATCACCCGGCCCGGCTATCCCGCCTATGTCAACACGCTGCTGGGGCTGGGCTTCGGCGTCGCGGAAATCCCGCTCGGGCAGCAGAACGGCTGGAAGCTCACCGGGGCGGCCATTGCCGCCGCCCATGCCCAAACCCCGTTCGAGGGGCTGCTTTTCGCCAGCCCCGCCAATCCCACCGGCGCCTCCGTCACCCGCGAGGAACTGGCCGACATCGTCGCCACCTGCCGGCGTCTGGGCGTACGGCTGATTTCCGACGAGATCTATCATGGGCTCGACTATGCCGGCCCCTCGGTCAGCGCGCTGGAGCTGACGCGCGACGCCATCGTCATCAACAGTTTTTCTAAATATTACTGCATGACCGGCTGGCGCATCGGCTGGATGGTGCTGCCGGACGATCTGGTGCGGCGCGCCGAGATTTTGCAGCAAAATCTCTTCATTTCCGCCCCCACGCTCAGCCAGGTGGCCGCCATTGCAGCGCTGGGCGAGCGCGATTATGCCGAACAGCAGAAGGCGCTCTACGCCGTCAACCGGACCCTGCTCACGGAGGGCCTGGCCGGGCTGGGCTTCGAGACCGGCGCCTTGCCCGATGGCGCTTTCTACGCCTATGCCGGCATTTCGCGCTTTTCCAACGACTCCATGGCGTTCTGCGCCCGCCTGCTCGACGAGGCCGGCGTCGCCGCCACGCCCGGGGTCGATTTCGACCGGGTGAACGGCCAGGCCTTCGGGCGCTTCTCCTATGCCGGTCGCCGCGCCGAGATCGAAACGGCCCTGGAGCGCATCGGCCGCTTTCTCCACCTTTAGAGCGTTTCGGGGAATCGGATAGTCCGGCGCTCAGGCGCTTTGTCTTCTCCCTCTTACAGCATGTCTCCCGAAAGTGGGAACCGGTTTCGGGATAAAGACATGCGCAAAAACAAGAGGCTAAAGCGCATAGAGCGAATCTGAAAGATCGCGACGCGCTTTAGCGATCACTTAGCCGCTCGGTGTTATACCGTAGGGGCCGTGGTTGGATTGGGAGGTCCGTCCATGACTGTTCCGAAGCCTGAACTGGAAGAGGAAGGGGGCCGGCTGGCCAAATGCAGCGCCATCGCGCTGGCCCGCAGCGAGCCCGATTGCGAGGCGCTGATGACGTTGGCCCGCAAGGTGGGGTTCGGCTCCGTCCATGGCTTTACCGATCCGCAACAGGCTGGCGCCGTGCCTTCGCACAATTTGCTGTTCTTCCTGGTGCATTTCGCGCTGCCCGAGGATGAGAAAAAGCGCTTCCTCAAGCAGTTGCGCAGCGCGGCCACCATCAATGTCTGTTTCGCCCCGGTGGCGGTGTTCCTGCCCGACGGGCCGGGCGATCGGGTGATCGAGCATATCGAGATGGGCTTTGACGACGTCATCTGCCTGCCCGAGAACAGCCGCGTGCTGGCCGCGCGCCTGGCGGCGCAGGTGGGCAGGGAACTGCTCTATATCGAGACCCACAGCTATCTGGGCCCCGACCGCCGCCGCATGGAATTGCCCGGGCAGGTCCATCCGGCGCGAACCGGCGACACCGAGCACACCCGCCTCACCATCCTGCGCACCCCCGAGCATGGCGTCCAGATCCTGCGCCGGCAGGTCTTCTTCAAGGGCCGGTCATGATCCTGGAACGAAACGGGCGGCCCGAAGGCCGCCCGCTTGTCGAAAAATCCTAACCCAAAATCCTAGCCCAGTCCCAGCCGGCGCTGCCACCAGCCGGCCTTCTTCTTGGGCGGCTCGGCGGCCGGCTCACCCTCGCCTTCGGCAGGAGCGGGCGCCGCGGCCGGCGTGCTGGAGGATACCACGATGCCCTCGGCCGGCAGCTCCTTCTTGGTGCGGCGCGGACGCGTGGTCTTGGCCGGCGCCTCGGCTTCCCCAGCGGGAGCTTCCGCAGCCGGTTCGGGCGCCGGGGCAGGGGCCGCCTCGGCCACCGCTTCGGTAGCGGGCGCCTCGGCCGTTTCGGCCTTGGGCTTGCGGGCGCGCGGCTTGCGCTTGGGCTTTTCCTCGGCCACCGGCTCGGCGGCGGGCACCGCTTCCACCGGAGCGGTTTCGGCCGGCGCCGATTCCTCGGTCTCGGTCACCTTCTTGCGGCGGGTGCGCTTGGGCTTGTCGGCCACCGGCGCTTCCGCCTCGGGCGCGGCTTCGACAACCGCAGCGGGCTCCTCGGCCACGACCGGCGCGGCTTCCACCGCCTCCGGCGCGTCGCTCACCCCGCCTTCGGCCTCAGGCTCGGCGGCAGCGACCTGCTCGCCATTCTCCTCGCCTTCACCCTCGCGGCGATTGCGGCGGCCACCGCGACGGCCACGGCGGCGGCGGCGGCGCGGCTCTTCCTCGCCATTGCCGTCCCCGGCGACTGCGGCGCTCTCGCCATCCTCGGCCTCGGTTTCGGCGTCGCCCGCCTCGTCATCGCCGGACGCCACAGCGACGTCCTGATGCTGGCCATTCTCGCCCCGCTCGGCTCCGCCACGGCGGCGGCGGCGACGACGGCGGCGGCCATTGCCGTCCCCGGCCTCGCTGGCGGCGTGCTCTTCGTCCTCGGTTTCCTCGACGCTCTCATCGATATCGTCCTCGATGACGGCGCTGTCGACACGCACATGCTCGGCGGCGCGCTGCTCGGCATAGGAAGAAATGCGCGACTCGCCCTTTTCGATGGCGAATTGCTGGCCGGTGAGCTTGCCATCGGCGGTGATGGTGATGGAGAGCTGGTTGCGCAGCTCCAGCGCCGTCAGCGTCTCGCGCTTGAAGTTGAGGATATAGAGCGCCACCTCGACCGGCACGCGCACATTGATCGACTGGCCGTGCCGGCGCAGCACATGGTCCTCGATATGGCGCATGATCATCAGCGCCAGGCTTTCGGTGGAGCGCACCAGGCCCGTGCCGTCGCAGATCGGGCACTTATGAGTGGAGCTTTCCACCACGCCGAAGCGGATGCGCTGGCGGCTCATTTCCATCAGGCCGAAATGGCTGATCCGGCCCACCTGGATGCGGGCGCGGTCGTCCTTGAGGCAATCCTTGAGCTTGCGCTCGACGGCCCGGTTGGAGCGGTTCTCCATCATGTCGATGAAGTCGATGACGATGAGGCCGGCCAGGTCGCGCAGGCGCAGCTGGCGCGCCACTTCCTCGGCCGCTTCGAGATTGGTCTGGAGCGCGGTGTCCTCGATATTGTGCTCCTTGGTGGAGCGGCCCGAATTGACGTCGATGGAGACCAGCGCCTCGGTGGGGTTGATCACCAGATACCCGCCCGAGGGCAGCGTCACCTGCGGGCTGAACATCTGGTCGAGCTGGGTCTCGATATTGTATTTGGAGAAAAGCGGCTGCTCCTCGCCATAGGGTTTCACGTTCTTGGCGTGGGACGGCATGATCATCTTCATGAAGTCCTTGGCCTCGCGATAGGCGCCGTCGCCCGCCACCAGGACTTCGTCGATATCCTTGTTGTATAGGTCGCGGATGGTGCGCTTGATCAGCGAACCCTCCTCATAGACGAGGCACGGCGCCTGGCTCTTGAGCGTTAGCTCGCGCACGCTCTCCCACAGGCGCATCAGATATTCGAAGTCGCGCTTCACCTCGGCCTTGGTGCGGCTGGCCCCGGCGGTGCGCAGGATGACGCCCATGCCCCGCGGCACCTCCAGGTCGGAGGTGATTTCCTTGAGGCGCTTGCGATCGGCCGCATTGGTGATCTTGCGCGAAATGCCGCCGCCGCGCGCGGTATTGGGCATCAGCACCGAATAGCGCCCGGCCAGCGACAAATAGGTGGTCAGCGCCGCGCCCTTGTTGCCGCGCTCTTCCTTGACCACCTGCACCAGCATCACCTGGCGGCGCTTGATGACTTCCTGGATCTTGTAGTTGCGCCGGCTCGGGCTCTGGCGGCGGCGCTCCGGCACTTCCTCGAGCGCGTCGTCGCCCCCGATCGATTCCACCGGCTCGGTATTGGCCGGGGCCTGCTCGATATGGCTGGCGTCCTCGGTGTCCTGCGGGTCGGCCTCGGCGTCGGGTTCGGTCACGCCCTCGGGCAGCGACACGGTGTCCTCGCCATTGTCCTCATCGTGATGATCGTCGTCATGGTGCTCTTCCTCGCGCAGCAGGGCTTCGCGGTCGGCAACCGGGATCTGGTAGTAATCAGGATGGATTTCGGAAAAGGCGAGGAAGCCGTGGCGGTTGCCGCCATATTCCACGAAGGCCGCCTGCAGGGACGGCTCCACGCGCGTGACCTTGGCGAGATAGATATTGCCGCGCAACTGGCGGCGGGTCGCCG
>NZ_JAUCDN010000067.1:0-13074 GCF_034675085.1 Devosia sp. | reverse complement strand
GCCGATGCGATTTGAGCAAACCCGCATCGGCCGGATTCTGAATTGGGTAAGGTTAAGGCACGGCCCCTGCCCCGGTGGTGCCGAAAGGCCAGCCGCCTAAAGCTGCTCGGCCCGCAATTGCGCCGCGCTCTTGGGCGAGAGCAGGCCCGGCGCCACGTCGAACACCGTCTTGGCGCCATGCTGGCCCATCCGGGCCAGGCGATGGGTCGCGCGCGCATAGGCCACCAGCACCGCCGAGGTGAATTCGGGATTGCTGTCCAGCTTGAGGCTGTATTCGATCACCTGGGCATTGGCCGATGAGGTATTGCCGCTGCGGATGACGAAGCCGCCATGCGGCATGGCGCGATGGTTCTCATCCATCTCCTCGGCCGAGATGAAATGGACCTCTGTGTCGTATTCGTCGAAATAATGCGGCATGGTGACGATGGCCTGGCGCACGGCTTCGGCATCGGCTCCGTCCATGAGCACCACGAAGCATTCGCGGCGGTGCTTCTCGCGCGTCGTCAGCACCGGCCGCGCGGCGCTGCGCACCAGATCGACCGCCTCGGGAATCGGGCGGGTATATTGCACGGCATCGGTCACGCCGGGCACGCGGCGCACCGCGTCCGAATGCCCCTGGCTCAGCCCGTCGCCCCAGAAGGTATAGGTCGCCCCATCGGGCAGCAGCGCCTCCCCGATCACGCGATTGATCGAGAACATGCCCGGGTCCCACCCCACCGAGATCAGCGCCGTCCGGCCGTTAGCCTGCGCGGCCGCGTCGACGGCGGCGAAATATTCGGGAATGCGGGCATGGGTGTCGAAACTGTCCACGGTGTTGAACAGCGCCGCCAGGCGCGGCCCCTGCTCGGGCAGGTCTTCCTTGGAACCCCCGCACAGGATCAGCACGTCGATCCGGTCGGCATGGTCGGGCAGGTCGGCCATGGAAAATACCGGCGTCCCCGCCAGGCTCGGCGTCACCATCTCGGGCGCGCGGCGGGTATAGATGCCCACCAGCTTCATGTCCGGATTTTTGGGAATGGCGGTTTCCACGCCGCGTCCGAGATTGCCGTGGCCGGCGATGGCGATCCTGATCTGGTCAGCCATGATGGGTCCTGTGTTCGTTTAAAGGCTCAGCCTTCCCTGCAACCGCTCCACCAGTCCCGTGTCGGTCTGTTGCAGCCGCATCGGCGTCACGGTGACATAGCTCTTCTGGCGCATCACCTCGAAATCGGCTGCCGGATCGAGCGGCATAGGCGTTTCGGGAATAGCAACGAAGAACTTGCCCTCATTGTCGCTGGGATAGTAGCGGAAGGGCGAGCGCGAGAAGCGCTGATGCGGCACCACGGCGATGCCGGCGGTGTCGTCGGGCGGGCAGAAGGGGAAATTGACGTTGTAGTAATGGTCCCTGCCCTCGGCCACGGCGATGATGCTGCGCGCCGTAGCGACGCCATGGCGCACCGCATTGGCCCAGTCCACGTCCCGGCCATGCTCGTAATTGATGCCCTGGCTCATGGCGATGCCGATGGCGCCCTGCAAGGCGCCCTCGCGCGCACCCGCCGCCGTGCCCGAGCAATTGATGATGTCGCCCAGATTCTGCCCGGCATTGACGCCGGAGAGCACCACATCGGCCGGGCGGTCGCCCAATATGTGGGTCATGCCCACGACAACGCAGTCGGCCGGCGAGCCGCCGATCACCGAGAAGGTGCGTTCGGAGAGGCGGTCGAACTGCATTTCCCGCCCGAGGGTGAAGCGGTGCCCGGCCCCGGACTGATTGCCATCGGGCGCCACGATCCACACATCGTCGCTCAGCGCATGGGCGATATCGGCCATGATGGCGATGCCGGGGGCGTCCACGCCATCGTCGTTGGTGATGAGGATGCGCAGGCTCATGCCGTCCCGCCGATCGCCTTGAGCCCGCCCATATAGGGCTGGAGCGCTTCCGGCACGGCGATGGAGCCGTCTTCCTGCTGGTAGTTTTCCATTACGGCGATGAGGCAGCGGCCCACCGCCGTGCCCGAGCCGTTGAGGGTATGCACATAGCGCGGCGCCTGTTTTTCGCCGGCGGGGCGATAGCGCGCCTCCATGCGCCGGGCCTGGAAGTCCCCGCACACCGAAACCGAGGAGATTTCACGATAGGTGTCCTGCCCCGGCAGCCAGACCTCCAGATCGTAGGTCTTCTTGGCGCCAAAGCCGATATCGCCGGTGCACAGATTCATCACCCGATAATGCAGACCCAGCTTCTGCAACACGGCCTCGGCGCAGCCCAGCATGCGCTCATGCTCGTCCACCGAGGTTTCGGGGGTGGTGATCGACACCAGCTCGACCTTGTTGAACTGATGCTGGCGCAGCATGCCGCGCGTATCGCGCCCGGCCGAACCGGCTTCCGAACGGAAACAGGGCGTCAGCGCGGTGAGGCGCAGCGGCAGCTCCTCCTCGGCCAGAATGGATTCGCGCACGAAATTGGTCAGTGGCACCTCGGCGGTGGGAATCAGCGCCAGCCGGCTTTCCCCATGCGGGGTGAAGAACAGATCTTCCTCGAATTTGGGCAATTGGTTGGTGCCGAACAGCGCATCGTCACGCACCAGCAGCGGCGGCTGCACTTCGGTATAGCCATGCTCGGTGGTGTGCAGGTCGAGCATGAACTGCCCGATAGCCCTCTCCAGCCGCGCCACCTGCCCCTTGAGCACCACGAAGCGGCTGCCCGAGAGCTTGGCGGCCGTTTCGAAATCCATCAGGCCCATGGCCTCGCCGAGCTCATAATGCTCCTTGGGGGCAAAGCCAAAGGCGGGCCTGGGCGCGCGGACCCTGGCGGCGGTTTCCGCCGTGCCATTGGCGCCGAAATATTCGACATTCCCGCTCTCGTCACTGCCATCGGGCACGTCGTCGAACACCAGATTGGGAATGGCGGCGAGCGCATCGCGCAATTCGGCCTCGATGGCGCGCTCGTCGGCTTCCCCCTGCGGGATGAAAGTCTTGAGCTCGCTCACTTCCGCCATCAGCGCAGCGGCGCGGGCCTCGTCCTTCTGCGCCTTGGCCTGGCCGATCTGCTTGGACAGCGCATTGCGCTTTTCCTGCGCCTCGTTGAGACGCACGATGATCTCGCGGCGGCGGTCATCGATGGCCAGCAGATCGGAGGACCGCACCGAGACACCCTTGCGCCGCTGAACGGCAGCGTCGAACGCTTCGGCGTTGGCTCTGATCCACTTGATATCGAACATCGCTGTCCGGGCCGCAGGCCCGCCTCTCTGCTGGTGCCGCAGGCTGTGTCGATACGCTCGCGGTCAGCCTGCCCGACCAGGAGCGGCGGCCGGGCCGCGCGCCTCTGCTCCTTCCGACGAAGGAAGAAACCTAGTCGGAGCTGGAGCCGGACACATCCAGCCCCTGCTCGGCCAGCGCCTTGGCGCGCCGCCTTTCGATCAACGTCACCGACCAGATGGCGAGTTCGTAGAGCAGGTAGATGGGCACGGCAAGGCCGATCTGCGAAATCGGATCGGGCGGGGTGATGAAGGCGGCAAAGATCAAAATGCCGACAATGGCGTAGCGGCGGCCCTTTTTCAGCGCATCGACGTGAATGAGGTCGATCTGCGCCAGAAGCGTCAGGATTACCGGCAACTGGAAGCTGACCCCGAACGCCAGGATCAGCGTCATCGCCAGCCCCAGATATTCCGACACCTTGGTCAGCATCTTGATTTCGTCGGTCTGCATGCCGGCGAAAAAGCTCAGCGCCATGGGCAGGATGATGAAATAGACCATCAGCGCGCCGAGCAGGAAGAAGATCGGCGTGGCGATCAGATACGGCACGAAGGCCTTGCGCTCGTGCTTGTAGAGGCCCGGCGCGACGAAGCGATAGATTTGCAGCGCCACGAAGGGAAAGCCCAGGAAGATGGCGCCGAAAAACGCCAGGTTGAGCTGGGTAAAGAAAAATTCCTGCGGCGCTGTATAGATCAGCTCCAGATCGCCCGGATTGGCGAACACCCGCCGATAAGGCACCAGCAGAATATTGAAGATCTGCCCGGCAAAGACGAAGCAGACCATCATCAGCCCCACCACGGCGATGGCCGAGTTGATGAGGCGCTTGCGCAATTCGATGAGATGCTCGAGCAGCGGCGCTTCGCTGCCCGCCAGCTCGTCTTCGGTTTCGGCGGTCTTGTCTTCGATTTGCTTGGGGTCGGCCATGTCTACTGCTTTCCGGCCGTGCCGGCTTCAGGCTTGGCTGCGGCTTTCCTTGCCCTTGGCTTGCGCGCGGCGGGCGCCGGAGCGGCAGCCGCGTCCGGCTTGGCGGATGCTTTCGGCTTGGGCGCCGCCTTCGGCTTTGCCGGGGCCCTGGCCGCCTTGACCGGCGCTTGGGCGGCGGCGGGCGGCAGGTCGGCGGAGGTCACCGGCGCGGTAGGCGCGGGCTTGGCCTTGGCGGGCGCCTTGCGCGCGGCGGGCTTTTTGGCCACGGCGGCCTTGACCGGCTTGTCGGCCTCGCTGGACTTGAACCCGTATTCGGCGGCTTTTTCGTCGGCGGTCTTGGCGGCGGGCTGGGCCGGCGTCATGCCGGCCTTGGCCTTGATCTCGTCGACCACGCTTTCCACCTTGGGGTCGCTGGGCTTGATGAGGCCGCTGGGCTTGGGGCCCGTGGCCGTCATGGTGTTGAATTCCTTGCGGATTTCCTCACTGGTCTTGCGCAGCGGCTCGGTGATGGAATTGCGCAGATTGCGCACCTCGTCCAGCCCGGTGGTCCGGTTGATCTCGCGCTGGAACTCATTGCCCATGCGCCGGATCTGCCCGGCCAGCTTGCCGATCTTGTTCATGACCACCGGCAGGTCCTTCGGACCGATGAAAATCAGCGCGACCACGCCGATCACCAGCATTTCTGTCCAGCCCAAGCCGAGCATGATCCTATTCCCTCACAGCAGCGCGGCCGAAAGAAGCGTCCTCAGACGTCTTTCTTTTCCGGCTCGGAAGCGACTTCAGCCGTGGTGGTGACGCGTTCGACTGGCTTGTCGTCGTCCTTCATGCCCTTCTGGAAGGCTTTGATGCCCTGGGCCACTTCCCCCATCATGCCCGAGATCTTGCCGCGACCGAACAGCAGGATCACGACGACGGCGACGACGAGAATGCCCCAAATTCCTGGCGCGTGCATTTTGGTCTCCTAGTTTCAGAACGCGTTACACGCGAAAGATAGGTCAGAAATAGGTTCAATCGCGTGCAAACACAAGAACGTGTTCCCGGTTTGACAGCCGGAGAACAGCTTGTCCCCGCACAATATCGGCATTGGCGCCGTGGCTGTCTTTGTCAGCGGACAATCAGGCTTCGTCCCCGGCATCGTCGGGGTCAAGCGGGTCCTCGTCCTCGCGCAGCGCGCCGTCGAACGGCAGGGGGATTTGCAAATTGGGCGGCAGGCGGCCCGAGAGCAGCCCCGAGCCCTTCAATTCGTCCAGTCCCGGCAGGTCGGAAAGGCTTTCCAGCCCGAAATGATCAAGAAAGGCATCGGTGGTGCCATAGGTCACGGGCCGGCCCGGCGTGCGCCGGCGGCCGCGCATGCGCACCCAGCCCGCCTCCATCAGCAGGTCCAGCGTGCCCTTGCCGGTGGCGACCCCGCGCACCTCCTCGATTTCGGCACGCGTGGCCGGCTGGTGATAGGCGATGATGGAGAGCGTCTCCAGTGCGGCGCGCGACAGCGGCCGCGTCTCCTGCTCCTCGCGGCGCAGCAGCAGCCCCAGATCCTCGGCGGTGCGGAAGGCCCAGCGCTCGCCCCGGCGCACCAGGTTCACCCCCCTGCCCGCATAGCGCTGGCGCAGGCGTTCGAGCAGGTCCGCGATATCGGCGTCTTCCCCCAGATAGACCAGCATGCTGCGGGCATCGAGCGGCTCGCTGGCGGCGAACAGCAATGCCTCGAGCACGCGCAGATGCCGCTCGACCACCTGATGATCCTCCGGCCCGCTCATGGTGTCTGCGCCCGGCGCCGGCGCATATAGAGCGGCCCGAAGACTTCGCCCTGCCGCAGGTCGATCTCGCCCAGCCGCACCAGTTCCAGGCTCGATGCGAAACTGGAGGCGCGGATGGTGGCGCGTTCCGCCGGCTCGGCCAGGTAATCGGCCAGATAGGCATCCATCGGCACCCAATCGAAACTGTCCCCGATAAGGCGTTGCAGAATGTCGCGCGCCTCCTGCAACGACCAGACTGTGCGCTGCAGGGGCGTGTAGTCCACCACCACATTGCGCTCGCGCTGGCCGGCATAGGCCTTGAGAAGTTCGTAGAGGCTGGCTTCCCAGAGGCTCTTGCGCTCCACATGCAGCGGCTCGGGCATGCCGCGCGCATGCACCTGGGAACCCAGGCGCGGACGGCTCATCAACTGGCTGGCCACGCTGCGCATGGCTTCGAGCCGCTTGAGGCGGAATTGCAGCAGCGCCGCCAGCATCTCGCCCGAGGGCTCGTCATCGCTGGGCGCCTGCGGCACCATCAGCCGGCTCTTGAGATAGGCCAGCCACGCCGCCATCACCAGATAGTCGGCGGCGATCTCGATGCGCATCAGGCGCACCTTTTCGATGAAGGCCAGATATTGCTCGGCCAGCGCCAGCACCGAAATAGCCGCCAAATCCACCTTCTGCCGCCGCGCCAGGTCCAGCAACAGGTCGAGCGGGCCCTCATAGCCGCCGACATCGACATGCAGCACGTCCTCCTCCGCCGGAGGAGCCGGAGCATCGAACCAATCGGTCTGGGCTGTGGTCATCGTGTCAGCGCCCATGCTGGCGGAAAAACGGACGCCATCCTTGGCCGCTACGCCGCGATGCGTCAAGCGGCGCCGACCCTATCCACCATGTCCTTCCGGTGGGAAGGAGACTTTCAACTCCTACCCCTGCATGCTCCCCGTCCGCTGCCGGCGCAGATGCCAGGCGAAGGCCTCTTCGAGCAGATGCGGGGTATGCCCGCCCCGGGCGCAGGCGCGGGTGAAATAGTCGTCCAGCGCCGCGCGGTAATCGGGATGCACGCAATTGTCGATGATGCGCCGGGCGCGCTCACGCGGCGCCAGTTCGCGCAGATCGGCCAGCCCCTGCTCGGTGACGATGATGTCGACGTCATGCTCGGTATGATCCACATGGCTGACCATGGGCACGATGGACGAGATTGCCCCGTCCTTGGCCACCGATTTGGTGACGAAGATGGACAGATAGGCATTGCGCGCGAAATCGCCCGAGCCGCCAATGCCGTTCATCATCATGGTGCCATCGACATGGGTGGAATTGACGTTGCCGTAAATATCCAGCTCCAGCGCCGTATTGATGCCGATGACGCCCAGCCTGCGGATGACCTCGGGGTGGTTGGAGATCTCCTGCGGGCGCAGCACCAGCCGGTCCTTGTAGGCGGCGAAATTGCCGAATACCCGCTCCGCATAAGGCGCGCTCAGCGTGATCGATGAGGCCGAGGCGAAGCTGAGCTTGCCGGCATCGAACAGATCGAAGGTCGAATCCTGGAGCACTTCGCTATAGAGCCGCAAATGATGGAACGGCCCCTCGGCCAGCCCCCGCAGCACCGAATTGGCGATGGAGCCGATGCCCGCCTGCAAGGGTTGCAGGGTCAGGTCCAGCCGCCCCGCCGCCACCTCGGCTTCGAGCAGCGCGATGAGGTGACCGGCGATGGCGCTGGTTTCCACGTCGGCCGGCGCCACGCTGGCGGCGCTGTCGTTCTCGCGGGTAATGACGATGGCGGCGATCTTTTCGGGCGGAATGGGTACATGGGGCGTCCCCACCCGGCTGTCGCAGGCCATGATCGGAATGGGCTCGCGCATGGGCCGTTTCGTCGGGATGTAGATATCGTGCAGCCCATCGAGCCCCAGCGGCGCCGAGAGGTTGATTTCCACGATCACCTTCCGGGCAAGGATGGCCAGGCTGGCCGAATTGCCGATCGAGGTCGTGGGCACCAGCCCGCCATCCTCGGTGATCGCCGCCGCCTCGACGATGGCATAGTCGATCGGCCCGAGCTGGTTGGAGCGCAGATGCTCCACCGTCTCGCTCAGATGCTGGTCGATATACATCACCTCCCCGCGATTGATCGCCTTGCGCAGGGTCGGGTCGGCCTGGAACGGCAGGCGCCGCGCCAGCACATGCGCCTCGGTCAGCATGCGGTCGATATCGTGGCCCAGCGACGCCCCGGTGATGAGGGTGATGCGGAACGGATCGGTCCTGGCGCGCTCGGCCATGGCCACCGGCACCGCCTTGGCGTCGCCCGCCTTGGTGAAGCCGCTCATACCCACCGTCATGCCATCCTGGATGAGCGCCGCCGCCTGCTGCGGCGTGGCGATCCGCTCCAGCAGGGCGGGAAGGCGGATACGGTCGGAAAGATCGGAAGCAAGCATGAAGCGCCTATGGGATTGAAACTGCGCCTTTTCCCATCAGGCCCCGCCGGCATCGTCCTTGATCGCGGTCAAACCGCATCGCATTGACAGGCATTTGACCGGAACATATATAGAACATGCGTGATTTCGGCGGAACCCGGATCGGGCATTGTCTGTTTAAAACGTCCATTTTGACGGAGTTGCGGCGGCCAAAGCCGCTATGATGGCCCGATGAGATGAAGCGCCCCACCACACAATTGTGCGGGGCTGAACTGGAAGGAAGTGCGCCATGGCAGGCAGCGTGAACAAGGTCATCCTGGTGGGAAATCTGGGGGCCGATCCCGATGTGCGGACCCTGCCCAGCGGCGGCAAGGTTGTCAATCTGTCGGTCGCCACCTCGGAGAACTGGCGCGACAAGAATACCGGCGAGCGCCGCGAAAAGACCGAGTGGCACCGTGTGGTGATCTTCTCCGAAGGGCTGGCGCGCGTGGCCGAAAGCTATCTGCGCAAGGGCTCCAAGGTCTATATCGAGGGCCAGTTGCAGACCCGCAAATGGCAGGACCAGTCGGGACAGGACAAATATTCCACCGAGGTGGTGCTCCAGGGTTTCAACTCCAACCTGACCCTGCTCGATGGCCGGGGTGACGGCGAAGGCGCCGGCGCCGGTGGCAATTATGGCGGCGAAGGCAGCTTCCGCGGCGTACGTGACGCCGGTGGTGGCGGCGGCCGCCGCCCGGCCGCGACCGCTCCCGCCTTCGAATCCGGCGGCATGGACGACGACATCCCGTTCTGATGAGGGGAGGCTCAGCCTCCCCTTTTCGTTCGCAGCGGCGCGTTGCCGCCCCGCTATGCGCGGCCGGCTCAGAGCCCGTAGCGCCGGTCGGCTTCCTCGGCGAAGGCGCGGATGATTTCATCCTGCTTGGCGGCAAAAGCCGGTTCGGCCACGGCGGCGATGAAGGGGTTGGAAATCTTGAAGTCGATCTCGAAGCGCACCCGCGTGCCCTCCCCCTCGGCTTCAAAACTCCAGACGCTGTCGAGATAGGCGAAGGGGCCGTCCACCGCCTTGGCGCGAATGGTCAGGGCCTCGCGGTCCAGCGTCACCCGACTGGTATAGGCCTGCGTCACCGGGCCGAAATAAAGCGTCATCCGCGCCAGCCGCACCTGCCCGCCGCCATTGGCCGCGTCGGGCCGCACCTCCATCGCCTTGCAATTGGGAATGAAGCGCGGATAGTCGGTCAGATCGGCAACGATGTCGAACATGCGTTGTGGCAGATGCGGGACGTGCTGCTCGAAATAGCGCTTCATCAGTAGCCCAGCTTTGCCAGCCTGGCCGCCTTGAGCCGGGCGAAATCCTCCCCGGCATGGTGCGACGAGCGCGTCAGCGGGCTGGACGAGACCAGCGAGAAGCCCTTGGCCTGCGCCACCACCGCATAGGATTTGAACTCCTCGGGCGTGACGAACCGCTGCAAGGGATAATGCTTGCGCGTGGGCTGGAGATATTGCCCGATGGTGAGGAAATCCACATCGGCCGAGCGCAGATCGTCCATCAGCTGGAGCACTTCATTGCGCTCCTCGCCCAGCCCCACCATGATACCCGATTTGGTGAACATGGCCGGATCGAGTTCCTTCACCCGCTGCAACAGGCGGATGGAGTGGAAATAGCGCGCGCCCGGCCGCACCTTGAGATATTTCGAGGGCACGGTTTCCAGATTGTGGTTGAACACGTCCGGCCTGGCCGCCACCACGATTTCGAGCGCCCCCTCCTTGCGCAGAAAGTCCGGCGTCAGGATTTCGATGGTCGTCTGCGGATTGCGGGCGCGGATGGCCAGGATGACGTCGGCGAAATGCTGCGCCCCGCCATCGGCGAGATCGTCCCGGTCCACCGAGGTGATGACCACATGTTGCAGCCCCAGCTTTTCCACTGCCCGGGCAACGTTTTCGGGTTCCTGCGGGTCGAGCGGCCCCGGCAGGCCGGTGCGCACGTTGCAGAAGGCGCAGGCGCGGGTGCAGATCTCGCCCATGATCATCATGGTGGCGTGCTTCTTGCTCCAGCACTCCCCGATATTGGGGCAGCCCGCCTCCTCGCAGACGGTGACGAGATTGTTCTCGCGCACGATCTGCTGGGTTTCCTTGTAGACCGGCGAGCCGGGCGCGCGCACGCGGATCCAGTCCGGCTTGCGCAGCACCGGGCTTTCGGGCCGGTTGACCTTTTCGGGATGGCGCGGCTGGGCCGCGGAATTATCGATGAGCGTAACCAATTTCGGTCCTGACTGGGCTTGCACCCGCTATATCGACTGCTCGTCCCGTCCCCGGTGTCATCCCGGCTCAAGGCCGGGGCGACAGCGCCTGCATCAGATATTGATCGCCCTTCCGTAAGCGTCGAGCACGCTTTCCTTCATGGTCTCGCTCAGCGTGGGGTGCGGGAAGATGGTGTGGATCAGCTCTTCCTCGGTGGTTTCCAGATTCATCGCCACCACGAACCCCTGGATCAGCTCGGTTACTTCCGCGCCCACCATATGCGCGCCCAAAAGCTCCCCGGTCTTGGCGTCGAAAATGGTTTTCACCAGCCCGTCCGGCTCGCCCAGCGCAATGGCCTTGCCATTGCCCACAAAGGGGAAGCGCCCAACCTTGATTTCGCGGCCCGCTTCCTTGGCCTTGGCTTCGGTGAGGCCGACGCTGGCCACCTGCGGCTCGCAATAGGTGCAGCCCGGCACCTTGAGCTTATCCAGCCCGTGCACCTTGAGCCCGGCGATCTTTTCCACGGTGACGACGGCCTCATGCTCGGCCTTGTGCGCCAGCATGGGCGGGCCAGCAACGTCGCCGATGGCCCAGATGCCATCCACATTGGTCTTGCCATAGGCGTCGATGACAATGGCGCCGCGCTCGGTCTTGACCCCGACAGTCTCCAGCCCCAGCCCCTCGATATTGCACTGCACGCCCACGGCGGAAATCAGCTTGTCGCCGGCGATTTGCTGGGTCTTGCCGTCCTTGGTCTCGACATGGGCGATAATGCCGGTCTTGGTCTTTTCGACCTTGGCCACCTTGGCGTCGGTGATGATCTTGATGCCGCGCTTTTCGAAACGCTTGCGCGCCAACCCGGCGATCTCGGCGTCTTCCACCGGCATGATCTGCGGCAACAGCTCGATCACCGTCACCTCCGCGCCCAGCGAGCGGTAGAAGGAGGCGAATTCGATCCCGATCGCCCCCGAGCCCATCACCACCAGCGATTTGGGCATTTCGGCGGGCTTCAGCGCCTCGAAATAGGTCCAGATCTTGTCGCCGTCCGGCTCGATGCCGGGCAGCACGCGCGGGCGCGCGCCGGTGGCGACGATGATGTTTTTTGCCCTATAGGTGCCCTCGCCCAGCGCAGTCTTGGGCACCGGCCCCTGCGGCTCGACGATCTTCTTCTTGGTCGGCGAAACCTTGACCTCGCCCGGCTTGGTGATCGTGGCCTCGCCCCAGATGATGTCGACCTTGTTCTTCTTCATCAGGAACTGCACGCCATTGTTCATCTGCGCCGCGATGGCGCGCGAGCGCTTGACGATGCCGTCCATGTCGAAGCCGAATTTGTCCGCCGAGAGGCCATAATCCTTGGCGTGGCTCATATGGCCGTAGATTTCGGCCGAACGCAGCAGCGCCTTGGTGGGGATGCACCCCCAGTTCGAGCAGATGCCGGCCATGTGCTCGCGCTCGATGATGGCCACTTTCATGCCCAGCTGTGCGCCGCGAATGGCCGCCACATAGCCGCCGGGACCGGCGCCGATGACGAGAAGATCGTATTGGTCAGCCATGAGGGCCTCCGGAAAATATCGGGTCAAAGACCCAGCATGGATTTGACGGTCGGCGCGATACCCTCGCCTATGGCGCGCGTATTGGCAGCATCCAGGTGGATACCGTCTAGCGAACTGGCCCGGGCGACGCTGGCCGCGTCAAAGAAGCCGGTGGACCAGTCGCTGGCCTGCCGACGGTAATGTTGGGCGAAGAGCTGCGATTGGCCCACCACATGGGCCACCCCGCCGAAATGCGCCATCATGTCGGCGTTGTCGCTGTCGCAGGCATGGGGCGGCGCGACGAGCAGCACCTGGGGAATGGCCTCCCCCAGCCCGCCGAAATGGCCGCGCACGATCTGGGTCAGCCGGCGCATGCCATAGGACGCCCACAGCGCGGTGCCGCAAATGCTCGGCTTGAGATCGTTGGTGCCCAACATGATGACGACCAGGTCGAGCGGTGCATGGCTGGCCAGCAGCGTGGGCAGGATACGGCCGCCATTGCGGTCCGCCGCAGCGGTGGGATCGTCATAGACGGTGGTGCGGCCTCCCAGCCCTTCGGCGACGACGCGCGCATCGCCCGCCAGCGCCTTTTCGAGCGCAATGGGCCAGCGATCCTCAAAGGCATGGCGGGGGCCGCCGGTTTGCGGATTGGCCCCATAGGTGAGGCTATCGCCAAACGCCAGGATGGTTTTCATGCCCCTGCCCCTTACGCCAGCATCATCACCGGGTTTTCGATCAGCCCCTTGAAAACGCCGAGCAGTTCGGCGCCCAGCGCGCCATCGACTGCGCGGTGATCGCAGGAAAGCGTCACGGTCATGAACTGGCCGATTTTGATTTCGCCCTTGTCGGCATAGACGCGCTCCTCGCCCGCCCCCACCGCCAATATGGTGCCATGCGGCGGGTTGATGACGGCGGCGAATTCGCGGATGCCGAACATGCCCAGATTGGAAACCGAGGACGAGCCGCCCTGATATTCGTGCGGGGCGAGTTTCTTGGATTTGGCGC
>NZ_JAUCDN010000066.1:0-13079 GCF_034675085.1 Devosia sp. | reverse complement strand
GCCCAGCACCTGCGCGGCGTAATCGCGCTCACGCACGGCGATGATGGTGCGTCCCAGGCGCGTGCGGAACAGGTTGCGCGCACCCAGGCAGGCCAGGAAGGTGACGATGGCGACGAAGTAATAGAGTCCGCGATCGCCCAGGCCGAAAATATCGACCGCCGGGAGGCTGAGGCCACGATCGCCGCCGGTCACGGCCGTCCATTGCTGGAAGACGAAGCTGAGGGTGAACTGGGCCGCGAGCGTCGCCACCGCCAGATAGACGCCCTTGATGCGCAGCGCCGGAATGGCGAAGACAAGGCCGACGACGAAGGCAGCCACGGCGCCCCCGATCATGGACAGCCAGAGCGGGGTGCCCCAGTGGATGGTCATCAGCGCGCTGGCATAGGCGCCCACGCCCAGAAAAGCGGAATGGCCGATGGACATGAGCCCGCCATAGCCAACGGTGATGTTGAGCCCCACCGTCGCCAGGATATTGATGGCAACCAGGCACCCCATATAGGTGAGATAGACCGAGCCGAAGGCGGGCAGCACCAGCATGGCGGCAGCCAGCAGCAGCCAGCCGGCGATCTCCCCGGCATTGGCGCGCAAAAAGGACGGGGCGGGCGCGCCCGGCGTGTTGTCGAGGACGCTCATATTCTTTCCACCCGCTGTTCGCCGAACAACCCGTTCGGCTTGACCATCATCACCACCAGCACCAGAAGGTAGGGCACGAAGCTCTGCCAGGACGAGCCCAGATACCAGCCGACCACGAATTCGAGCCAGCCGACGATGAGGCCGGCGACGACGACGCCGCCGACGCTGGTCATGCCGGCCAGCATGACCACGGCCAGCACGTTCATGGCGATGCTGCCCATTTGCGGGGTGACGCCGTTGACCGAGGCGGTGACGATGCCGGCAATGGCCGCGAAGATGCCAGCAAAAATCCAGGCCAGGCGGAAGACGCCGCGAATATCGATGCCGACGCTTTCAGCCGTCACCTGATCGGCGGAACTGGCGCGGATGGCGGTGCCGGCGCGCGAGAAACGATAATAGAGGATGAAGCCGGTGGCGATGAGCGCCACGATGAGCGCGCTCCACACCAGACGACCCGGAATGAGCATGTCGCCGAGGAAGAAGGGCTGGCGCGGCAGGATTTCAGGCATGGTGCGGGCATCGGGGCCCCAGATGAGCTGGGCGACGCCGCGCATGATGCTCGACACCCCGAAGGTGACCATGATGAGCACCACCGGCGGCCGCCCCAGAAGCGGGCGCGTCGCCAGGCGCTCGATGACAACCGCGAGAATAGCTGCGCCCAGCAGCGCCAACGGCAGGGCCATGAGCCAGCCGAGCCCGAGCTGCACGTCGAACATGTAGAAGAAATAGGTGCCGGCCATCATCATTTCGCCGGTGGCGAAATTGAAGACATTGGTGGCCTTGTAGACCAGCACGAAGGCCAGCGCGATGAGGATATAGACCGAGCCGGAAGCCAGGCCCAGAACCGAGATTTCGAGAAATTCCAGCATGGGGCGCCTCAGTCCTGACCCAGATAGGCGTCGATGACCGCCTTGTCGCGCTTGATCTCGTCGGGGGTACCCGAGGCGATGACCTTGCCGAAATTGAGCACGGTCACCTGATCGGACATGGCCATGATCGATTCCATGTGATGGTCGATGAGCAGCGCGGTGACGTCGGTGGTGTCGATGATGCGGCGGATATGGGCCGCCATCTGGCCTTTTTCAGTGTGGTTCATGCCGGCAAAGGGCTCATCGAGCATCAGAAGGCGCGGCGACATGACCAGTGCGCGCGCCAGCTCGATGCGCTTGAGCACGCCATAGGGCAGGCCCGAAACCGGCTTGTCGCGATAGGGGCGGATATCGAGCAGGTCGAGCACGCTCTCGTCGATGCGCGCGGTGGCCTCGATCTCTTCCCGCCGCGCCTTGCCCAGATAGACCATGCCGGCCAGAAGCCCGGCGCGCAGATGAGGATGGACACCGAGCTTGATGTTTTCGAGCACGCTCATGCCCGGAAACAGCGCCAGATTTTGAAAGGTGCGCGAAATGCCCAGATGGGCGCGCCGGCTGGCCGGCTGGGCCAGCAGGTCATGCTCCTGGAAGCGGATGGAGCCTTCGGCCACCGGATAGAAGCCCGAAATGGCGTTGAACAGCGTGGTTTTGCCCGCGCCATTGGGGCCGATCACCGAGGTGACGCGGTTTTGCGGAACATCGAGCGAGACATCGGTCAGCGCATTGATGCCGCCGAAGCGCACACTTACCCCACTGACCCGAAGAAAAGTCGATTGCTGCAATGAGACCCCCGGCGACAGATTTTTCGTTTCTATACCTGTCATTGACGAAACTTTCTGATGCAGACCGATCGGCGACAACCTCCTGCTTTTGCAAAGATCGTAGTCATGGAATGCAAAATCAGTAACAGATCGGCTTTGCTAGGCTGGCTGCAAAACTGGCGGGAGCGAGGCATGGTTCGGATCGGCGCGATAGAGATCGACTGGGTGGAAGAGGTGACGGTGTTCGATCCGCCGGAATTGTTCGCGCAAATGAGCGCGGACAAGCTGGCCCGGCACAGAAGCTGGCTCGAACCCGACTATTATGACGCCGAAAAAGGCTTTCACGTCGGCGTGCTGAGCTGGATCGTGCGCACGCCCAGCCGCACCATAATCCTCGACACCGGGGCGGGTAACGGAAAGACAAGGCCGACCTCGCCGCGTTTCGGCGGCTTGGACACCCCCTATCTTGCCCGCCTCGCCGCCAAGGGCATTGTTCCCGAAGCCGTCGACACGGTGCTGCTGACGCATCTGCATCTGGACCATGTGGGCTGGAACACGGTGATGCGCGATGGCGCCTGGGTGCCCACTTTCGCCAATGCCCGACACCTGGTCTCGGGAGTGGAGATGGAATTGCGCGACCCCGAGCGCGGGGCGGCGGCGCGCCCGCCCGCGAGCTGGCAGGTCTATAATGACAGCGTGCGCCCCGTGCTGGAGGCGGGGCTGATCGACCTCGTCGCCGGCGACGAGGATCTGGGCGAAGGGCTGACATTGATGCGGTTGCCGGGCCATTCGGCAGGGCAGATCGGGTTGCGCGTTGAAAGCGAAGGCCAGGTGGCCATGTTCATCGCCGATGTGGTGCACCAGCCCATCCAGGTCTATTTCCCGCATTGGAACTCGCGCTATTGCGAGGACCAGGACACCGCCCGCGAGACCCGCGCCGGTATTTTCGCGCGCGCGGCGAAGGAGAATGCGCTGCTGCTTCCCGCCCATTTCGGCGGCGATCATGGCGGCTATATCGAGCGGGCTGGCGAGGGCTACAGCTTTCGCCCGCTGCATAGCGAAGGGGCCGAGGCATGAGCGCGGTAACCCATTGCCAGGTCAATGGCGTATCGCTGCGCTCGGTGCTGGACGGGGCGGATGGCGGGGAGACGCTTATCTGCCTGCACGAGCTGGGTGGGAGCCTCAACAGTTTCGATGCGCTGCACGAGCGCCTTGCCAGCCGGCACAGGCTCTTGCGCTTCGACCAGCGCGGGGCCGGCCTTTCGGAGAAGGCCTCGGGCACGCTAGACATCGACACGCTTTGCGACGATGTGGCGGGGTTGCTCGATTTTTACGATATCAAGGCGCCGGTGGTGGTGCTCGGAGCGGCCGTGGGCGCGGCCATCGCCTGCCGCTTCGCCCTGCGCCATCCCGAGCGGGTGAAGGCGCTGGCGCTGGCGGCGCCGGCACTTCACATTCCCGCCGAGCGGCGGGCGGCAGGACACGACATGGCGGAGCGGCTGGACCGGGACGGCATGCGCGCCATCGCCGACACGGTGCTCTCCCGGTCCTTTCCCGAAGCGTTGTGGAGCAGCGAGGCGGAAAAGCAGCGCGCCATCGCCCGCTGGCTGGGCGCCGATCCGCAGGGTTATGCGGCGACCTATCGCATGCTGATCGAGTTGGAACTGGTGCCGGACCTGCACCGGATCGCCGTCCCCGCTCTGATCCTGGCCGGTATCGAAGACCCGCATGCCCCGCCCGCCTTTCTCGAAACGCTGACGGCGGCGCTTCCCAAAAGGCATCTGGTCTCGCTCGAGGCCGGCCATTTCATGGGCGTGCAATCTCCCGACACCGTGGCGGCGGCGCTCGGCGATTTCCTGTCGAGGCTTTGAGCATCAGGCCGGGCCGGCAGACCCATCATGAAGCGCGAAGACTTCGGGATGGCCGTCCAGGGCGAGAAAGCGCCGGGCAATCTGCGGATCGTGCCCGGGAATGACCCGCGCTTCCGTGCCGGCCAGCGCCAGGATGCGCTCGAAACCATCCAGCGTTTCAAGCAGGTCGGCAAAGAGCGGAAAGGCCTGCCGCTGCCGGAGGTTGCCCCAATAATGGGCGGCATCGCCCGCCAGAACCAGCCAGCCCGAGGCGGTGCGCACCCGCACCACTTGCAGGCCGCCCGAATGCCCGCCAATGCGATGCAGCCATACTCCGTCCCGCAACTGCACGTCGCCATCATGCAGGGTCATGCGCCCGGCGTGGAGTGCGGCGACGGCCTCGGCCACATGCGCGCCATCGAAGGCCAGGCGCAGCGTCGAATGCTGCATGGCGGGGCCAGTGGCATAGGCCATCTCGGTGGCCTGGAGATGAAACCGGGCCTTGGGGAAAAGCCCCAGCGCGCCGGCATGGTCCCAATGAAGATGGGTGAGGATGGTCGTCTCTATGGCTTCAGGCTGGATGCCGAAGGCGCGAAGGCACTCGTCGGGCGCCACGCGCAGAACGCGGTTGCGCCGCGCGGCGGCCTCGTGGGTGGCGCCGGTATCGACGAGGATGATCTCCTGGCCCTTGCGCAGCAGGAAGATGTAGTAATCCATGCCCTCGTCGAAATCGGCGGCGGGGGCCGCGCCGAGGTAGTTGGCCGAATGCATGCGGCTCTCGCGCGCAAAGCGCAGGGCGTACACCTCATAGGCGTCGGCCATGTCAGCGGCCCCGGAAAACCGGCGGGCGCTTTTCGACGAAGGCTCGCTGCGCCTCGGCGGCATCTTCGGAATAGGACAATTCGATGGTGACGCACTGCTCGAAGCGATAGCCATCGCGGTCGGGCATTTCCTCCACTGCGTTGAAGGCCATCTTGGCCTTGCGCACCGCCAGCGGGCTCTTGGCGGCGATCTGGCGGGCGATGTCCATCGCGGCGGGCAGCAGTTGCTCGCGTGTCGTCACCTTCTCCACCACGCCGAGGCGATAGAGCTCCTCTGCCGGCACGTTCTGGCCGGTAAAGAACATCATGCGGGCCTTGGAACGGGCAAAATGCTGGGTGAGGAACTTGGCGCCGCCGGCCAGGCCGACATCGAGCTCGGGCATGCGCACATAGGCATTGTCAGAGGCAATGATGATGTCGGCACAGGCCATCATGGCGTAGCCGGCGCCGATGGCGGCGCCATTGACGGCGGCGATCACCGGCTTGGCGCAATCGGTGATGGCATAGAAGAATTCGCGGGTGATGCGGTTGAGCCGCAGATAGGCGCCAGGCTGCTCCTTGCCCGCGCCCCCTGCCCGCTCCTTGATATCGGCGCCGGCGGAAAACACATTGCCCGCCCCGGTGAGAATGACCGCGCGCACATCCTCACGGTCGCTCAGGGCGTCGAAAATCTCGATCATCTCTTCGCGCGACTTGAGGTTCTGGGCATTCACGGGCGGCCGATCGAACGTGACGATGGCGATGGCATCGACGATCTCGACGCGGAAACAGGTGTAGGTCATGGCTCCTCCAGCCCGACCAGTATAGGGCGGGCGGCAGGCGGGAACGCGCGCAAAAGGCAGGAAGCAATTTTGCGCTTTCTGGAAAGACCGGCGGGATCTGCGCCCTGCTCCGCGTGCCCCAATGTCATGGCCCCTATCGGGGGCAGTCTTGCCAAAGCCGGCGGCGCGGGTGGATAGATAGCGGCGCGTAGCGGGATGGAGGAGCCTCTTGCGCCTGGATTATCGCCTGCCATCGGCGCCGCTGGGGGATTGGATCACCGTGCATGCCTGCGTCGGCGCGGTCGCAACGCCGGGCGCGCAGGTCCTCCCGGCAATGCTGCCCAACCTACATGTGTGGCTGGGCGGAGAGGGCCGCTACATCTTTGCCGACGGCACGGAAGAGGCGGCGCCGCGCATCGGACTGCTCGGCCCTACCAGTGCCGCCTATCGCATCGAGCTGGACGCCGGGGCAATGCTGGTGGCCACCGGTTTCCTGCCGGCAGGATGGCGGGCGCTGGTCGGCGCGCCGGCAACCGAATTCGCCGACCGGTTGATCGCGGCGGACCGGTTCTGGCCGCACCGGGCGCTGGACAGGCTCTTCGACCGCATGCTGGACACCGCAGGGGACGCGGAGCGCTGTCGGCTGGTGGAAGACTTCCTGGTGGCGCATGCACGGGACACGCCCGATCCGCTCGGGGCGCAGGGCGCCGCGATCGAGCACTGGCTCGAGACATCGGCCGGCCTCCGGCTCGACACGCTTGGCGCCCTGCTGGATGTGGGCCCGCGCCATATGCGCCGGCTCACGCTGGAGCTTTACGGGATTTCTCCCAAGACGCTGGCAATGAAATATCGCGCCTTGCGGGCCGCTGCCGCGCTGGCCCTGTACGGCCAGGCGGGACTGGAAGCGGCGGTGACGCCCTTTGCCGACCAGGCTCACCTCACCCGCGATTTCGGCCGTTTTGTCGGCTGGACGCCTTCGGCCTTCATCCAGCAAAACCAGAATGTCGCCGCCCGCACCCTGGAGGGGCGCAAAAGAGCCGGCGCCAGGCGCATATTGACGCTGCTGAGCTGAAGGCAAGTCCGTTTCGTTCAAGACGAAAGCCAAGCCGGATGCGAAAAATGGGCTCCATTCGCTTCGGAAGGTACGTCGATGAAAGCCCTACTCACTCCCATTCTGCTTTGCGCCGCGATGGGCACCGCCCATGCCGCCCCGGCACAGAACCAGATCACCGGGCTGGCGGGCGAATATGACCTCTGGGAAGATTTCGAAGGTGGGCGGGTGTGTGCACTGACGCTCACCGATGCGCCGACCATTGGCGGCGATGCGGCTGGAGGGGACGAGGACTGCATCGCCCAACTCGGGCTCGACGGCGATGTGTTTGCCTGGTTCATCGCCGAGGACGAGCAACTGGTTCTGGCCGATGCCATGCGCCGGGTGCTGGTGCGGTTCAATCTGACGGGGGACGGCGTTTATTATGCCATCCGGGCCGAGGAGGGGCTGGAAAACCTGGTGCTTTCGCCGCGCTGAGCGGCGGGGAGGTCAGTGCAGGATCTGCAAGGCCTGCTCGGTCGCGGCCAGGCCAGCGGCAGCATCGCCATGACCGGTAGCGGCGACGGCGCTGAAGATTTGCAACGCTTCCCGATAGCGCCGCAAATGATAGTAGCTCCAGGCGCGCAGCGTCAGCAGATCGTTGCGCTCGGGGGCGTAGCGGGCGCGCAATTCCAGGGCATCGAGGGCGCGCATGTAATCGCCCACCGAATAGGCGCTGGTGGCGCGCAGGGTCAGGATGGCGACATCGAGTTCGATCGCCTTTTCCCGGCTGAGCGGCGCGGCGGCTGCCGCCACCGACGCTTCGCTGGCCAGGCCCATGCGTACATAGGCCAGGGCCTGGCCATAGGCGGCGTCGCTGCGCGTCTTCTGGGATGGCGACTGCAAAGCCCGGGCGAAAAGATCGACGGCCTGCGCCGGCCGGTTGCCGCCCATCATGCACCAGGCCCGCGATTGAGCCGCCTCCGGGGACAGGCTGGCCGGGGGCACAAAGCCGGTGCAGGACGCGGCGGAGGACGATGAGGCCGAGGAGGAGCCGGAACTGGCGGAACGCTGCGGGCTCGTGGCCGAGCGCGCGGCCGGAACCGGCGCTATGGGCGAGCTGGCCGAATTCTGGCCGAAAGTGCTGATGCGCGCCGAGCGGCCGGACCATTGCACCTTGAGGGCGGTTACCGTGGCGGCATCGCCCAACGCGTCGGAGGCGACCAGAAGGCCGTAGGCGGCCGGCTCGAGATCGGGCTGCCAGCGCAGGGCGAGGGTGAACCATTCGGCGGCGGTCTGCGGCTGCTGGAAGGCATAGGCGTACCACCCCAGCTCCTGAGCGGTGTTGGCCGAGCGCCTCACCATCACCGCATCGACGATGCGCCCCAGGACGCCCCCGTCCAGGGTAACGCGCGGTTCGCCCGCAAGCAGCGCCGCAGAAGCGTCGAGATAGAGGGATCCCAGCGCGTCGCTGTCGTCGCGATAGTCCGCGAGCGTGCTTTCGGCGGCGGCGAAGTCGCGCAGGCGTAGATAGGCGACGCCCAGCCCCTCGGCCGATGCGGCGGAGGGATCGAGCTCGAACGCCTTGAGGAAGAGACGCCGCGCCTCATTGGCCCGGTTGGCGTCCAGATTGTAGTAGCCGAGCAGGCGCAGATCGTCAGGCGCATTGGTATCGGCGACATGCTGTTCGAACAGCGCCAGATCGGCGGCAGAGGGTGCCGCGCCATCTTCCTCCAAAGCGGCGGCGACCGCGCGCCGGGCCAGGTCGATGCGGATGGGCGCAAATTCGGGACGGCCATCGGCATCGGGCCGCTCCAGTGCCATGAGGCTGTCGAGATCGGCACGGTCGAGCAGGTCGGCAGCCTTCTGCATGGTGGCATAGCGCTCGGGGCCGTCGGTGCAGTTGGCCAGGATGTAGCGGTAGCTGTCCAGCGCCCGCTCGAGACGGTCGCGCCGGACGAAGGCCTCGGCCAGCCGCCAGAGATTATCGACGCTGGTGCAGACCAGAAGGTCGGGATGATTGGCGGCGACCGAAATGACCGTATCGTATTGACCGGCGTCGGAGGCGCTGCGCAATTGCAGGCCGGCCTCGCCCAGCGCAAGGCTCGCCAGCAGATCGGGCGAGGGCACGAAGCTCGGATCGGCGGCCTGCTTGGCGGCGATAGCGGCGCGGGCGGCGGCGTAGTCGCCGGCCCCGTAAAGATCCCAGATATCAATGATGCCCTGGTCGGGCGCATAGTCGTCGGCCAGGGGATCGGCGGGCGGCTCCCAGCCCGGATAAAGCCCGCGCAGCCGCTCGATTTCGCGTTGCAGGCGCACTGTATCGCCCTGACGGGCAAAGTAGCGCAGGGCCGTCTCGTCGGGACGGGCCGGCTGGGCGACGGCCTGGGCAACGAAAAGCGGCGCGACAGCTTCGGTCGGCATCGCCGCCGCAGGCGCGGCAGGGGTCCCCGACCCCGAAAGATTACGGAAGACCCAAGGCTGGCTCAGGCCGACATAGCCAAGGCCAAGCGCGGCGCCGAGCAGCACGATAACGGGAAGCCTGGCCATTTTCATACCTCCCCCGACAGGCAGTCGGTGCGCTGGCGGCGCAGATGGTCGAGCATCAGCAATTGCAGGGTTGCCGCGTAGTAGCTCGATGGCGTCATGGTTTGCAGCTCGACCGGCACCGGAGTGCCATTGAGGGCGCAATCCATGGCGGCGCGGATCAGCCGGTAGCCGGGTTCGCCGATGGGCTCCGTGGTGTTTCCACTCATCACATCGATCTTGGCGAGATCGGGCGCCGGAGCGTTTTTGAGAAAGGGCCGCAGGAAGGCCGGATCGAGCCCGGCGCGCATGAGATAAAGCGGGATGCGAATGCCGTTATAGCCGAATTCGGGCTCGAAGCCCGGTGCAGGCCGGATGGCGCCATCGGTCAGTTGCACCCAATCGGCAGGAATACCCGCGGGAGTGAGCGCGGCACGGCGCAGGATGTCGAGCCCGGTGCGTGTCTGCCCCTCCCAGCCGCTTCCCGGATCGACATCGGCAAAGGCCGGAAAGACCTCGAAGATCCAATAGGATGGATTGAGGATGGGGCCACCCTGTGCATCGGTAAAGCCTTCAGCGCCGGGCAGGATCGCCCGCAGCCCGTCGGCTTGGACCAAAAGGGTTTGCCCGATGGTCTTGACGATCGGGGTAGCCGCCGCCGCATAGGCGGGCTCATCCCAGAGCGCGGCGGCGCGCAGCAGGCCATAGGCGATGAGCATGTCGCCATCGGTGGCATTGTTTGCGTCGGTGATCGCGGGCACGCTGGCCGGATCCCAGCGCCACGCGGCCAGCCCATCGTCGCGCACCAGGAGGCTGGAGCCGGTAAAGCTCCAGATGCGCTCGAACATGGGCCGGTCATCGGCGAGAACCGAAAGCAGGAGGCCATAACCCTGGCTTTCGCTGTGGCTGATATCGCCATTGGCGGTATCGAGGACGCGGCCGTCTCCGGTGACGAAATTGCCGACATAGCTTTGCCACTCGCCCTGGCGAAACGCGGTGTCGGCAAAAGCGGGCTGGGGCATGGCGAAACCAACCATGGCAAGAAGGAGGAAAGGCTTCATTCGCGGCGCCCCACGCGGGAAAGCACCAGCGCCGTAGCGCCCATCAGCATGATGGAGGCCGCCGCGATCAGCGCCGTATAAAAAAGGATGCGGCCCGAAAACCAGTTGGCGGCGACCAGACGCAGATTGGCGAAGGAACGCGGCAGCGGCTCGGTCAGTTGCGCATTGTCGGCCGGGGTAACGACGGGATCGGCGTCATTGGGTCCGAAGGCGGCAAGACGCCCGGCGACCTGGCGCCATTTGGCCGTCTCAATGAGCCGTTGTGTGCCCAGAGTGAGGGATGCTTCGTCAGGCGCGGTCAGGACCGTCCATAGCCCCCCTTCGGGCTGGTAGCGCTGGGCCAGTGCAAGCGTGCCGGGGGGGGGGACGTAGCCCGGCTCAGCAGCCGGCAGAACGCGCAGATCCTCGGCTTTGAGCCCGATGCCGTCGCCCAACAGGTCAGCCAGCCATTGCACCGGATGGGCAGCCTCTCCTCCGAAGCGATTGAGGGCGTCGCCGTCGCCGGACATGGCGGCGGAAGTCCGCGTCAGCCCCATGCGCGAAAGGATGGGCGCGGGCAGGCCCGCATAGGGCGAGACAATGAGCGCATTGTCGGCAGGATCGAGGCTCGCCGCCTCCACCAGGCTGACGGGAGTAACCTTGCCCGAGGCCGTGGCCATGCGCGCGAGGAAGGCCATGACCGAGAGAACGGAGCCTTGATCGCGCGCCATCACCAAAGGCACGGATGCCGCATCGGCGTAGGGCGAAGCGGAGCCGGTCAGAAGCTTAAGGTCGGGAACCAGGGTCGCGCGTGCGTAATCGGGCAGGCGCAGGCGGCTGGTGTCAGAAAAGACGAAGCGCACCGGCGCTTCCCCGGTCCAGCCCGGACTGCATAGCGCATCGGATGCCGATTGCAGATTGACGGCAATCTCCATCAGATTGCGACCCGGCTGAAGGTGGGTCATGGGGATGCGGATGACGGTGTCGCGCAGCATGCCGCCATCGGTGCGCAGGAGGGGCGTGGCCGAAGCAATCTGGCCATTGACATAGACGTCGATCTCGCTGCCCGGCAACACGTCGGAGGAATAGGCCGCATCAAGGACCAGTTCCATCTCGCCATAGCGCTGGGCATAAAAATCGGGCGGCAGATCGAAACCGATCTGCTCGGCATAGCGCCGGCCGTTGAACTCGACCGTGGTCATGCCGAGCGCGGAGAGACTGATCTCGCTGCCGCCTTCGAGCAGCGGATGGGGATAGGCGAGATCGAGCCTGGGCCGGTCCGCTGCGGGCGCCGCCCGGCGGATCGCCTCGCCCGCCTGGGCTATGCTGGCCCAGTCGGGCCCGGAAATGACGAGCCTGTTGGCTCCCGAGCCTGACGGCAGGAGCATGGCCAGCGGCCCCTGGCTCGCCTGGGCGCGCAGAGCGTCGAATTCCACCGGCAGCTCGGACGCCGGGGCGACAAGCAGATCGAGCGCCCCTTCTCGATATTCGTCCGCCGGCCCGGCATCGGGCTCGATATGGAGTTCGGCCACGCGCCAGGCGATGGCCAGTTGCTGCACCAGGTCCAGCATGGCGCCGGTGGCCTGGGGAGACGATGGCATGGAGCCGCCGAGAAGCCGCAGGGTGCTGGCGCCGGCGCTATCCAGGCCCAGCGCCGCGAGATCGGCCAGATGGGTGATCCGGCCCAGCCCCTCGCCTTCGAAAACCAGGCGAACATCGGGGCTGGCCAATTGCGACCACAATTCATAGCTCGAGGCGATCGAGCAATCGGTGCGGTGCCTCTGGGTCGCCCGGAACTCGACGATATTGGCGCCCGCCTGCAGCAGGCCCGCCGGCACGGCGACATCCACCAAGCCCGGCGCGGCCGAAGCCATGACGGGCGTCGTCGCCACCTGCGTGCCGTTGAGCAGGACCCGCAGGCTGGAGAATTCCGGTGCCACCACCAGTGCGTTGAGATAGGAAAACACCAGGCGCGCCGGGGCCGCCGCCTGTTCTCCGGTGAGATAGAGGACGGAAGCCTGCCGGCTTTCCTCGCCCACCAGTTGCATGCTGGCGCCGGGGAGAAAATGCCGCTCGAAACCAGCCACGACCGGCTGGAGCGGTACGAGGGCGTCCGGCGGAGCGGCGGGGACCGATGGCGTCACCAGCTCGCGCTCGGGCGACATGTCGAAGGGCGCCGGCTGGGCCAGCGGAGCGGAAAGGGCCGTGCCCAGGATGAGGGAGACGAGAAGGGACCGCTTAATCATTGTTCGCGCCGCTATTGGCGCCGAAGCGCAGGAGGTATCCAAGGCCACGCCCGGTCTGGTAGACGGACTGCGCCAGGAAGCGCAGCGTGCCGCGAATGACCCCGATATTGACCTGGCGGGAGCGCTGGCGCTGCTGCCAGAGCGCCGAATTGGCGTAGAGCAGGTCGGCGATCAGGCGATAATCCTGGCCGCGCTCGGGCATGAAGCGGCAGCCCAGGACCACGCCCTTGCCCTCGGAAACGCTCGAGCGCACGAAGATGGACAGCTCGTTGAGGCCGATATCGGACAATGGGGTGAAACGCACGGTTGCGGGCGATCCCCGCCCCAACCCCGCCGCGCCCGAAGGCAGACGCACCGCCAGACCGCCGCTCGACACATTGATGATGGTGCCCCGCACCCACTCGCCATCGGCGCCGCGCACCTCGCAGCGCCGCTCGACATCGACACGGCGGCTGGAACGGGATTCGCGCCGCTCGGAGACCACGCCTAGCGCACAGCCGGCCAGGATAAGATTGAGGATGTTCCAGCCGCCCACCACCATG
>NZ_JAUCDN010000065.1:0-13265 GCF_034675085.1 Devosia sp. | reverse complement strand
CCCCTCGGGTGACGGCCGAATTGGCGCGGCTGCGGCTTGAGCAGCCGCATCTGGGCGCCATCTTCCTTGATTGCGGCGACACGCTTGTCGATGAGCGCACCGAGGTCAAGCTGCCCGGCAGCGAGGTGGTGGTCAGCGGCGATCTCATTCCCGGCGCGAGGGACATGCTCGACGCCCTCAAATCCGCCGGCCACACCCTGATCCTCGTCGCCGACGGCCCGCGCCAGACCTTCATCAATCTTCTCACCCATCATGGGTTGTGGGAGCATTTCGACGCCCACATCATTTCCGGCGATGTCGGCGCCACCAAGCCCGATGCCCGCATGTTCGACGCCGCCCTTGCCGCCGCCGGCCTCACCCGCGCCGATGCCGGGCGCGTCGTCATGGTCGGCAACAATCTGGCGCGCGACATTTGCGGCGCCAACGCGCTGGGCATCACCTCCGTTTTCATGGCCTGGTCCACCCTGCGCAGCCACGTGCCCGCCGACGCCTCCGAAGTGCCCGATTACCGCATCGACGCCCCTTCGGAACTGCCCGGTCTCATCGATCAGCTTGAAGCGCTCCTGCGCTATCGATCCGTGAGGCTCAACGATAACAGTCTGCTAACCAATTCGGCCCAAAAGTGAAAACACTCCTGACGCTGGCCCGTGGCGACAGCCTCAACGCCTGGGAGCTTTCTTCCGTCGAGGCGCGCTATTTTCCCGGCGAGCCCGCCCCGGCTAGCGATCCGCAAAATTACAAATATATCAATGGCTTCGTCGATGTCGGCGACCTGCCCTGCCGCGTCGCCACCTGGGCCGAAGTGGCCGGCCGGACCCTGGTTTTAGACAGGAATTGGCCGGTGGAGAGCCTCTACCTGCCCGGCCGCAGCAGGCGGGTCGAATTCTCGCTTTTCTGCTCGCGCCCGATCCGGCTAAGCCGTTGGTGCCGCACCTATATTTCTGCTGCGCAGGATGGCTATCAGTCCTTCCGCCTTTCCACTCGCGGCGGGATTCACATTTGGGTCGACGGGTTAATCGCCGCCCGCTTCGAGCCTTTCACCCGCAACCAGACCCAGCACACCATCGTGCATCTGCCCATCAAGGCAGGGGGAAGCGAAGTCATTGTTTTCATGGAGGAAATGGCCGAGCGCGACGTCACCTGGTTCTTCGAGCTTGTCCTTGAGGGCAATTCCAGCCTCGCCATCTCCCTCCCCGGCGCCAGTGCCGAAACCGGCCCCGTCGACGCCCTCAAGACCCTCGCCACCCAGGTTCGCCCCACTGAGGAAGTCATTGATTCAAAAGGGCTCCTGGTTCTGAAATTCGACGACCCCGCCCCTCTGGACGTCACCATTTCCGCCCGCATTACCTCCACTTCCCACACCCACGCCACCCTCCTCGATCGCCATCTGACCCTCCCGGCCGGTGAAACCGCGCTGGTCCTCTGCCGTGGCGCGGAATTGCCGGACGGCTATCACACTGTATTTCTTACGTTTTCTGCTGGATCAGCGAAGGTGGAGCGCGAGATCGCCTGCGCCGTTCTGCATGTTTCCCTGCCCCGCACCCTGCCCGGCGATCTTGCGGCCCGGAAGCGCCAGGCCCTTGAATATGCAGTCGAATTTGGTGAAATGCGCATGGGCACGGCACTGGCGCTTTTCGCCACCGGCCGCGCCGCGGACCCCCGCATCCGGCCCATTCTCGAACAAACCCTGCTCACCATCGAGGAACGGCGCGACTGCGCCGACTTCATCGCCGTGCCGCTGCTCTGGGCTTTCCAGCGCTACGGCGCTGATTTTCCAGACGATTTACGCCGGCGCACCGAGCGGGCCATGCTCGAATTCCGCTATTGGGTCGATGAGCCCGGCAATGACGTGATGTGGTTCTGGAGTGAGAACCACGCCCTCTGCTTCCATGTTTCGCAATTGCTTGCCGGGCAAATCTGGCCCGATGGCCTCTTCACCGCCTCGGCCCGAACCGGAAGCCGGCAAGCGGCTCTGGCGACCGAAAGACTGGAGGCATGGTTTGACGCGGTGGAGGAGGACGGCCTGGCCGAATGGAATTCGGCAGCCTATTACCCGGTTGATTTCATTGGCCTTCTCGCGCTGGTGGAATTTGCGCCCGCGCCGCTGGCCGCGCGCGCCAGCGCCCTCTGCGACCGCATTTTCACCATGCTGGCCTTGCACACACTCGACGGCGTTCCGGCCGGCTCCATGGGCCGCGCCTATGACAAGGAGCTGCGCGCCGGCCCTCTGACCGAGTTGGCGCCCTTTGCCGCCGTCGCCTTCGGCACGGGCTGGCTGAACTCCGGCGTCGCCTCGCTGCCCATGTTTGCCGCCGGCCGCTACACTCCTCCCAACAATCTGAATGCATTGGCTTTTCCGTCGACGGGTAAGGTGATCGAGGCGCGCTACCGGCAGGGATATGGTCCGGCTGCCCTGCTGGCGCTGCACAAGAGCGCCCATGTGCAGCTTTCGACCAATAGCGGCGCCAAGGCTGGGGCTTTCGGCCATCAGCAGCATGTTCTGGACATCCGCTTCGTCTCCCATCCCATGGCCCGCGCCTGGATCAACCATCCCGGCGAAGACGACCCCTGGGGCCAGCACAGGCCTTCCTATTGGGCCGGCAATGGCCGCCTACCCCGGCTGGGCCAGCATGGCGCGGTGGCGATGCTGCTCTATCATCTGGATGGCGAGCGGCTCGACTTTACCCATGTCTATGCGGCGCGCTGCGGCGTCGAGCATCACCTGATGGGCGACGCATTGATCCTGCGCAGCCCGAGGGCGCAGGTCGCCTTCAAGGCGACCGGGCCGATCGACGCGGTGCGCAGCGGCCCTACCGCCGGCCTTGAATACCGCTGCCATGGCGCGCGGCAGGGATGGAGCGTTATCGTCAGTCGGAACAATGATTTAGACGGTTTCGCAGCCAGGATTGCCGCCTGCACTCTTTCCATGGACACGGATGGATTGCAGTTGACCCTGCGCCAACCCGGTGAGCCGGATATCGCGCTGGGCTGGGCGGATGGCCTGAGCGTCGCCGGCGCGCACCTGCCCAAAGTCGAAATGTCGGCGGAGCCCCTGATCAGCTTCACGCATTGCGCGGCATCATAGACCTCGCCTCAATGCTCCACCACCAGCTCAGGCGCGGGGCGACGGGCGTTGAGGGCGCAGGCTGAAACGATCAGCAGAGCGCCGAGCCAGAATTGCAGGCCGGGCACTTCCTGAAAGAAGATGAAGCCGAAAAACGCGGCCCAGACCAGCCCGCTATAGTCGAGAACGGCAAAGGCCGAGACCGGCATGCGCTTGAGGCCGTGAAGCAGCAGCAGAAAGCCCAGCGCGCCGAGAAAACCGATCAGAGCCGACTGCCCGGCAAGGGAGGCGTTGATTTCGGGAAGCGGGCCAAAGGCCAGCGGCAGCACCAGCAGCGCCGCGATGAGAGATTGGCCCAGCGACATGGCGGCGGGTTCCTCCTGCCCGGAATGATGCTTGAGCAGCGCCATGGTGACGGCATAGGCGACCGGCGCCAGGGCCGCAGCGGTCCAGGCCAGCGGCGCCCCGCCCAAGGGGCTACTGGTTTCGAGTGCACCCCCGCCCAACACGATGACGGCTGAGCCGGCGATGCCCAGCGCCAGGGCCAGCCACGCCCCTCCCCGCATATTTTCCTTCAGGAACAGGGCGCCCAGTAGGGTCATGTAGACCGGCGCGGTCATGCCCAGCGCGGCGACAGCAGCGAGCGGCAGATGCGTCACGGCAAAAAAGAACAGGCTGGCGGTGGCCACCAGCATCACCGCCCGCAGGGCCTGCCGCCCGATATCGTCGATGCGGGGCCATGCTCCCTTGCTGGAAAATATCCAGAGGGCCAGCCAGAGAGCCGCGCCCAGATAGCGCATGAAAACGATCTGGAAGGGCGAAAAGCTGGCGCCCAGCGCCTTGGCTACTGCGTCCATGCCACACATCAGCGCAATACCGGACACGCAGAGGACGAAACCGGAATTGCCGCGGGTCATCTCAGGCTCTTGGAGAGGAAGCTGCGTGTGCGGCCGGGTGGAAAGTCCGGCAAGGCGCCGAAGACGGCATAGCCCGCCTTTTCATAGACGTGGAGCGCCTGCGGATTGAAGGTATCGATATAGGCGCCATGGCAGCCACGCCGGCGCGCTTCCGCCTCGGCACGGGCCAGCATGGTGCCGGCAAGCCCCTGCCCGCGATGGCTTTCCGCGATCCATAGCCACTGCGTATAAAGCCAGCCCCAGGCGGTGTAGCCGGAAATGCCGGCAACGATATCGGCGCCCTGCCGCACCAGCACGGCGAGGGGCTGGCGGCCGGAAGGGCCAACCGCCGCATCGTTGAAGCCGGCAAGGCTTTTGCCGAGGAAATCGAGGTCCTCGGGTGCCGGCGCATCGGTGACGCTGATGATGAACGACATGGTCAGGCGGCCAGAACGCCCCCGGTCAGCGGATATGGCGCGCCGGTGGTGGAGGGAAAGCTGATCGGCAGATCGCGCAACACCCGCACCGCCAGAAGCGCAAAGCACTCCGCCTCGATGGCGTCGCCCCGCCAGCCCACCGCCTCGGCGGGCACGGCCTCGACCCTGGCCCGCTCGCCCAGCATTTTCATGATCGCCGGGTTGTGCCGTCCGCCGCCGCAGACCACCAGCCTTTCGGGCCGGCGCGGCAAAATATCGAGCGCCTTGCCCACCGCGCCGGTCGTGAAGGCCGTGAGCGTCGCCGCACCGTCCTCGGCACCGAGGCCATCAGCCATGGTGGAGAGAAAATCGAAACGGTCCAGCGATTTGGGATAGGGCGCGGAAAGGTAGGGATGGGTGAGCAGCCGCGCGAGGCGCTCTTCATCGACCCGACCCCGCAGCGCCATGGCACCGTCGCGGTCCATATCGCCCAGGCCGAGCCCCTTGATGAAATCATTGATCGGCGCGTTGGCCGGGCCGGCATCGAAGGCGACCAAGCGGTCAGCGCCGTCCCACCAGGTGACATTGGCGACGCCGCCGAGGTTGAGCACCGCCGTGCGGCCATCAGTGGCTCCGATCATGGCCAGCAGGGCGCGATGATAGAGCGCGGCCAAAGGCGCGCCCTGTCCGCCGGCGCGCACATCGGCCGAGCGGAAATCATAGGCGACCTTGATGCCGGTCAGTTCGTGCATCAGCTTGCCGTCGCCGAGCTGGCGGGTGGCGCCGATGCGGCCGGGCTGGGGGGCACGGTGCAGCACCGACTGGCCGTGAAAGCCGATAATGCCGATTTCTTCGGGTGTGAGACCGGCCTGCTTGACCAGATCCAGCACGGCAGCGGATTGAGCGCGGGTCAGCGCTTCCTCTGCTTCGGCGAAAATGGCCGGCTCGGGGCCCTCGAAATTCCATTTGCGCGCCTGGGCCAGCGTTTCCTCTAGCAGGGCGCGGATGGATTGCGGATAGGGCGCCAGCGTATAGGGGCCGAAACGGTCTATGGTCTCGCCATCCGTGCGCAGCAGCGCCACATCGATATTGCCATCGAGCACCGTTCCGGTCATCAGGCCCACAGCCCAGATCGGCTCCATGCGATTACTCCTTAGTCGGCGTTGACGAGATCGCCCACCGCCCGGCGCAGCGTGACAATGCCGCTGTCGAAATGGCGCGTGGGGTGAATACGGTTGGTCAGCAGCGTCCAGGCATGGCCGCGCGCAAAATCGATCCAGAGGCCGGTGCCGGTAAAGCCCGTGTGACCAATAGTGTGCGCCGAACAGCGCTCGCCGCCGGACCAGCCCTCATAGGGCAATTCCCAGCCATGGGTGCGGCGGGCGGAAAGCGGCGTGCGGATCAGCGCATCGGGCGGGGTGCTGGTGAGCTTATGTGCGGCAAAGTCAAGAATGGCGGCGGCAGTGCCGAAAAGTCCGGCATGGCCCGCCCCTTGCAGCGCCGAGCAATTGTCATCATGCACCTCGCCCGCCAGCACGCGGTGGCGCCAGGTGTCGTCCTCGGTGGCGGCAGCCTGAGAGGGATCTGCCGACCAGGCAAAGCCCAGGCCGGGCTCCATGGCGCGTATGCCGCATTTTTCCAGGCGTTCGAGCGCAAGGCCCAGAAGGATGAAATTGATGTCGGAATAGACGGCAGGACCGGCCTTCCATTCGTGCTGCAACACGAAGGCGCGCAGCAGGTCGGGGTCGCGGCCATAGGTATAGATGGGAAACACCGCCGGGAAAGGTGTCTGATGGCCCAGGCACTGGCGGAAGGTGATCTTCCGCTCCCAATTGTCGGCATTGTATTGCCGGAAATCGGGCAGAACGGAAATCAGCGGCGCATCCAGATCGATGCGGCCGGCTTCTGCATGGGCCAATATGGCTTCGGTGGTGAAGAGGACCTTGGTGAGCGAGGCCAGGTCGAACCAGGTGTCCTCGGTCATTGGGCGGCGCTGGGGTACGATCTGAGCCGCACCCACGGAGCGGATGGCGCGATGGCCCTGGGCATCGACCATGCCCAGAACGCCGCCGGGAATGCGACCGGCCTCGACGGCCGCTGCCAATGGCGCAAAGGCACGGTCGAACCGGCTCAAGGCGCTTCCTCCCGCACAAGATGGTCGGCCCCGGCTTCGCGCCAAAGAGCCGGCGGCGGCTCGTAACCGGCGGGGCGAACCAGCGAGGGCACCTGCGTCATGTCCACGGCGAAATGCTGGTTGCGCCGCTCCACCGCCGGCACGGCGGCGATGAGGCGCCTGGTGTAGCTGTGCTGCGGATCGGAGAGGATGGCGCGGGCATCGCCAATCTCGACGATCTGGCCGGCAAACATCACCGCGATGCGGTGCGAGATGCGCTCTACCACGGCCATGTCGTGCGAGATGAAGAGATAGGCGAGGCCGAACTCGCGCTGCAGATCGATCAACAGGTCAAGAACCTTGGCCTGCACCGAGACGTCGAGAGCGGAGACCGCTTCATCCAGCACCACCACATCGGGATTGAGCATGAGTGCGCGGGCGATGCAGAGTCGCTGGCGCTGGCCGCCGGAGAACTGGTGCGGAAAGCGCTCCAGCGCGTCTTCGGGCAGGCCGACACGATCGAGGAGGAACCGCATGCGCTGGCGCAGCGCGCCGTCCTTGCGCTGGCCGTTGGCAATGGCCGGCTCGGCCAGCAACGCCTCGACATTGAGGCGCGGATTGAGCGAGGCAAAGGGGTCCTGGAAGACCATCTGAATAGGGCGTTTGGAGTGCCCCACCTTGGCGGCAATTTCGCCGCGCTGCCGGCTGACGAGATCGAGAATGGCGCGGGCCGTGGTGGATTTCCCCGAGCCGCTTTCGCCCACAATACCCAGGGTCTCACCCGGCAGCAGATCGAAGCTGACGCCATCGACCGCATGGACGGCCGCCTTCGGCGCAAAGAACCCCTTGCCCACCGGGAAGCGCACCACCAGATCCTCGACCCTGACGACGGGCTCGCCGCCCCCTGCCCTCTTGCCATCCTCCCGCGCGGCCTTGCCGGCGGAAAAATGCGGCACCGCGCGCAGGAGGTGCTTGGTATATTCATGCCGGGGATGGTCGAGCACAACGGAGGTCTCGTCCTGCTCGACCGCGACACCGTGCTGCATGACCATGATGCGGTCGGCAATGCCGGCGACCAGGCCGATATCATGGGTGATGAAGATCATCGCCATGCCGGTTTCGGCGCGCAATTCGGCCAGCAGCGCCATGATCTGTGCCTGCACGGTCACGTCGAGCGCCGTGGTCGGCTCGTCGGCGATCAGCAGGCGCGGGCTGGCCGCCAGCGCCATGGCGATCATGATGCGCTGGCGCATGCCGCCCGAGAGCTGGTGCGGATAATAGCCGAGCCGAGATTTTGCGTCGGGGATGCGGACCCGCTCCAGAACGTCGAGCGCCGCCTGTTTCGCCGCGGCACCGGCAAGGCCCCGATTGAGCCGGAAGGCTTCCTCGATCTGCGCGCCGATGGTGTGCA
The DNA here is from genome assembly GCF_034675085.1 of Devosia sp. Taxonomy (GTDB): domain Bacteria; phylum Pseudomonadota; class Alphaproteobacteria; order Rhizobiales; family Devosiaceae; genus Devosia. Next base: position 5,365 of record NZ_JAUCDN010000065.1, on the reverse strand, counting down.
CCGGGTTGAGCGAGGTCATCGGCTCCTGAAAAATCATGCCGATATCGCGGCCCCGCACGTGGCGCAGGGCTTTTTCGTCGGCAGCGGTCACATCGATCATGGTGCCGTCGGCATTTTGGAACAGGATCGAACCGCCGGTGATGCGGCCGCCGCCGAAATCGACGAGGCGGTTGACCGAGAGCGCCGTCACCGATTTGCCGGAACCGGATTCCCCGACAATCGCCAGCGTCTGGCCGGGCTCCAGCTCGAAGCTGACGCCCCTGACCACTTCATTGGCCCCTGGGTCGCGGCCGAAGCCGACGCGCAGATCGCGGACGGAAAGAAGCGGGGTCATGCTTCCCTCCTTTGCGTACGCGGGTCGAGGATGTCGCGGAGGGCGTCGCCGGCAAGGTTGAAGCCCAGAATGCCGAGCATGATGGTCAGGGCCGGAAAAATCATCAGCCAGGGAGCCTGCGTCATCAGATTCTTGCTTTCGGACAGCATGAGGCCAAGCGAAGGCGTGGGCGGCTGGGTGCCCAGGCCCAGGAAGGAAAGGCCCGCCTCGGTGAGCAACGCCCAGGCCAGCGCCAGCGTGACCTGCACGGCCAGCGGCGCAACAAGGTTCAGGAGCAGATGCCGGGTCAGTACATAGGACTGCGCGCTGCCAAAGGTGCGGGCGGCATCGACGAAATCGCGCCGCTTCAGCGACAGCGCCGGCCCGCGCACCACGCGAGCGAAGATCGGGGTATAGACAATGCCGATGGCGGCGATGCTGGTGGCGGTGCCGGGACCGACGATGGCGATGATGAGCAGGGCCAGAAGAATGGCGGGGAAAGCCAGCAGCACATCCATCAGCCGCATGAGAATGCCATCCCAGAGCGAGCCCCACCAGGCCGCGAGCAGACCGATCACAGTGCCGGCTATGGTGGCGAAGGCGACCGAGGCGAAGGCGATGACCATCGATTGACCGATGCCCATCATCAGCCGGCTCATGGTGTCGCGGCCGAGAAGGTCGGTGCCCATCCAGAAATTGCCGCTGGGCGGTTTGAGCCGGTCGAGCATGAATTGCTGCAACGGGTTATGCGGGGTCAGCCCCACGGCACCCATAATGGCGATGATGAGATAAAGACCGACGATGAAGAGCCCGATGCGGCCCGACGGATGGCGGATAAGGGCGGCCAGCGCTTTTTTCATCAGCGGCCTCCCAAACGAATGCGCGGATCGAGCGCTACATAGGCGAGGTCGACGAGCAGATTGACCACCAGGAAATTGAAGGCAATGAACAACACGCTTCCCTGCACCAGGGCATAGTCGCGCTGGGTGATGGCGTCGAGTGTCAGTCGGCCGAGGCCGGGCAGCGCAAAAATCTGCTCGACGATGACGGCCCCGCCAAGTAGGTAGCCAAATTCGACGCCGGACAGCGTCACCACCGGGATCAGCGCATTGGGCAGGGCATGATGCCAGACCACGCTTATGCTCGATGCGCCCTTGGAGCGAGCGGTGCGGATATAATCGTCGCTCAGCACATCGAGCATGGCCGAACGCGCGATGCGCGTCACCGAGGCTGCGAAGGCGAAGCCCAGCGTGATGGCCGGAAAGATCAGCTGGCCCATGCTGGCCCAGAAATCGACGGTTATGGGGGTGAAGGTGCCCATGGCCGGCACCATGCCGAAATAGACCGAGAGCACATAGATGATGAGCACGCCGATGACGAAGCTGGGCGTGGACTGGCCGAGCATGGCGAAGACGCGCACCACGAGATCGCTGGGCCGCTCATTGCGCGTGGCCGCGAGCACGCCGAGCGGCACGCCGATGGCAAGGGCGATCACCATGGACATCAACGCCATTTGCAGGGTCAGCGGAAAGCGCTCGAGAATGACGGTGAGCACCGGCTTTCCATAGATGGAGGAAATGCCCAGGTCGCCGTGAAACAGCCCACCCAGCCAGCGCATATACTGGCTCCAGACGGGTTGATCGATGCCGAAATAGGCGGCAAGCGCCTGCCGCTGCGCCGGGGTCATCATTCCCGCCTCGGTGCCGAGCATGGCGGTGATCGCATCGCCCGGGATCAGCCGGATCGAGACGAAGACCAGCACCGAAACACCGAGGAGGATCAGCGGAAAGGTCAGCAGCCGCTGCGCCACGTAGTTCATGAGATTGCTGGCCCTTTTTCCCACCCCCGATGTCATCCCGGCTCAGGCCGGGATCCATGCAGGGAACAAACCACGACTTCAATGCGGGGGCGATAGGCGGACATGGATTCCGGCCTGCGCCGGAATGACCGAGTGGTTTACCCGCGCTACTGCCCCTGTCAGACGAATGGGAGGGGGACGATGGATGCCCCCTCCCTTCATTTACTGCACCGAAACCCCGACCAGGCCGAACAGCGTGCCGGTCGGCGAGGATTCGAAGCCCGAGACGGTCTTGAGCTGGGCGGTGTAGCCATAGGAGGTCGACAGCCACAACCAAGGCGACTGTTCCACCAGATGGTTTTCGAACTGGTGGAAGATTTCGACGCGCTTGGCCGGATCGGTTTCGGCCTGGCCCTGCTTCATCAGCGTATCCAGTTCGTCATCGACGAAATTGGACACCTTGAGCAGGTTCCCGTCCTTAGTGAAGTAGCGGTTATACATCGGATAGGGATCGGGGCGACCACCGTTCAGTGCCACCGCCATGTCGAAATCGCCCTTGAGCCAGGTGTCGACATAGACGTTGAGCTCCATCATCTTGATGTCGAGCTTGACGCCGATCTCGGCCAGCTGTGCCTGGAGAACCTGGGCTTCCGAAGCGGCAACAGGAGGCTCGCCGGTGGCGGCGATCACGGTGGCGCTGAAGCCATCGACGCCGGCTTCGGCCATCAGCGCCTTGGCCTTCTCCACGTCCTGCTTGTAGCAGAACAGCGTCGAGGGATCCTGCGCGAAGGCCGGCATGGTCAGCGGGCCGGTCACCTGGCCTTCGCCAGCCAGCGCGGCATCGACAATGGCCTGGCGGTCGATGGCGCAGGACATGGCCTGGCGCACCAGCAGATTGTCCATCGGAGCACGTGAGGGATTGAGCTGGAGCACGTTGTAGGCGAGGTTCGCCACGCGGTTGAGCTGCAGGTTCGGCTCGTTGGGCACCATGGTGGCAACCAGCGGGTCGTTGAGCAGGGCGAAATCGGTCTGGCCGGCGCGGAGCGAAGCCAGGATCGCGGTTTCGTCGGGCAGCACGGAAATGGTGATGCCGTCGATGTTGAGCTTGCCGCCGGCCCAGTCGGGATTGGCGCTCAACACTTCCTTGGCATTGGGCTCCCAGCTGTCGAGCTTGAACGGGCCCGAGCCCAGCGCAGTGGTGCCGATGGTGCCGGCCTCGATCTCGCTGGCCGGCACGATGGCGGCATTGACCGTGGCCATGGCCACCAGAATCGGCACATCGGCCGTGCTGAGGTTGAAGACGACCGTCGCGTCATCGGGGGTGTCGATGCTCTCGATGGAAAGGAAATTCGAGCGCGCAGCAGCGGAGGTCGCTTCATCCAGAACGCGCTCGAACGAGGCCTTGACGTCAGCAGCCGTGACCTGCGCGCCATTGGTGAACTTGGCGGCGGGATCGAGCTTGAAGGTCAACGTCTTGGCGTCGGGAGCGAATTCCCAGCTTTCGGCGATGGCCGGGGCAACGTTGAGCTGGGCATCCAGGCGCACCAGCGGCTCATAGATCAGCTCGAGCAGGCGCAGCGACGAGAAGGCCGTCTGCTTGTGCGGATCGAGGCCCGTGGCGTCCTGCGACCAGGCCATGCGCAGGCTGGCAGCCTGCACCGGCAGGGCGACGGCGGTGGTGAGCGCGGTGGCCATGGCAAGCCCCGCGAGCAGTTTACGAGAAGTGGTCCAGTTCATGTGGGTATTCCTCCTTGAGACATCCATCCGCCCATTCCGGCGGAATTTGAAATCCGTCACGCCGCCGCTGTGTCGATGGCGCGGCGCAGAAAGCCGCCCGCCGACTGGAGCGTTGCCCTCGCTGCCTCGACATCGAGGCCGGTCAACTGCACCAGGATGGCCAGCTTGACGTCATTATTGGTTTTTTCCAATGCGGCTTCGGCTTCTGACGCGCTGCATTCGGTGGCCTGCATGACGATGCGCACGGCGCGCGCCAGCAGCTTCTTGTTGCTGGCATGCAGGTCCACCATCAGGTTCTGATAGGTCTTGCCGATGCGGATCATGCTGGCCGTGGTCAGCATGTTGAGCACGAGCTTCTGCGCCGTGCCCGATTTCATCCGCGTCGAACCGGTCAGCACTTCGGGGCCGACAACCGGGGAAATGGCGATATCGGCTATGCCGGCAATGGCGGATGCCGGATTGCAGGAGAGTGCCGCCGTCACCGCACCGATCTCGCGCGCGTAATTCAGCCCGCCGATGACATAGGGTGTGCGCCCGCTGACAGCGATGCCGACGACCACGTCTTTTTCCGTCAGATCGATGGCCTTGAGATCGGCAGCCCCGGCAGGGCCACTGTCCTCGGCCCCTTCGGCGGCGCGCATCAGCGCATCGGGACCGCCGGCAATCAGGCCGATCACCATGCCATAAGGCACGCCGAAAGTAGGGGGGCACTCGGAGGCATCGAGCACACCGAGGCGACCACTGGTGCCCGCCCCCATATAGATCAGCCGCCCCCCCCGATTGAAGGCGGAGACTATGGCATCGACCGCATCGGCAATGGCGGGAAGCACCTTTTCGACGGCCCTCGCGACGGTGCCGTCCTCAGCATTGATGGTGGTCAGGATATCGCGCGTGCCCATCTGGTCGATGCCCATGGTGCTGGGATTACGGCCCTCGGACACCAGTTGATCGAGCTCGGACATAAGGGCGCGGCGCCCTTCGGGGGCGGCGCTCATCGGCGACACTCCCCAGCCGAAAGGGGAGGAGTGAGGCCGCGCCAACAGAACGCGCAACGCAATGCCATACGAAATATCCTCCTTGACCAGAGATGAGCCTAGAAGCGATGCGGCCCCGTTGTCAATCATTTCCAAAAAAATGAACTGACCTGAACTTTTGTTTCAAAACTAAAGCACTTGCGCTAGGATGGCCGCCTCGCCGGGGCGGAGCGAATCTGGCATCAGGACCGGTATCGGGAGGAAAGCGATTGGGCATCCAGTCGAGGATCGAGGCATCGACGGCCAGCTTCACGCCGGCCATGCGGCTTGTCGCCGGGGCCATCCGCGACAATCCTCGTATCGTGCTCGACAACACCATTTCCGAACTGGCCGCTTCCTGCCACACCTCCGTCGCCTCGGTCATTCGCTTCTGTCGGGCGCTGGGACTGTCGGGCTATGCGCAGTTGCGCATGGAACTGGCGACGGAACTGGGGCGGGAGGCGGCCCAATTCGGGGCCGGCGTCACCCTCGGGGCGGAAATCG
>NZ_JAUCDN010000064.1:0-13280 GCF_034675085.1 Devosia sp. | reverse complement strand
GCTCAACATGGCCAACATGCTCGATGGGGCTGGCGGCGGCGTCTCTGATGACGCGCTTCTGGCCGGCCTCGAAACGGCTGCGGCCGACGGCGAGCCCATGGCGATGTGGCAGCTCGGTACCATGTACGAGAACGGCCAGGGGGTTGAGCGCGACCCGGCCAAGGCCTTTAGCTATTTCGACCAGATCGCCCGGCAGAATTTCGATTCCACCCCGCGCGGCAGCAATTCCGACATCGTTGCCCAATCGCTGCTCAAGCTCAGCGAATATTACAAGCAGGGCGTTCCCGACGCCGGCATTCCCGCCGATTCCGTGCGCTATCACGATGCGCTGGTGCATGCCGCCAGCTATTTCGGCGATGCAGATGCGCAATATCAGATGGGTCTGCTCTATGTCGAGGATAATGGCCAGAGCACCAATCCGCTGATGAGCTATCGCTGGTGGATCATGGCGGCGCGCAAGGGCCATTGCGGAGCTCAGGGACGCCTGGGAGGCCTGCTGTTCAGCGGCGGCAAGGATTTCCAGCCCCAGCCGGTCGATGGCCTGATGTGGCTGGCCATTTCGCATGAGAATTGCGCCGGCACCGCCGATTCGGCCTGGGTAGACGATCTGTTCACCCGCGCCAGCGCCAAGGCCACCCCCGATCAGCGCGCCGAGGCGCTGGACCTGGCCAGCATCGTCGGCCCGCAATTGGGCACTTTTTAAGGCCCAGCAAGGCGCTTAAACGGGATTTCTCTTAGCTTGCGTGAAAGCTGAATGCCCCTTCGACCGGCACATGGTCGCTGGGCTTTTCCAAGCCGCGCACATCCTTGTGGATCGTGACATCTTCCAGCCGATCCGCAGCCTGCGGCGAGAGCAGCAGATGGTCGATGCGGATGCCGGCATTGCGCCGCCAGGCGCCGGCCTGAAAATCCCAGAACGTATAGGCCGGCTCGTCTGTGGTGGCGCGCAGCGCATCGGTGAGGCCCAGATTGGTCAGGGCGCGCCAGCGCTCCAGGCTCTCGGGCCGATAGAGCGCGTCACCCCACCAGGCATCGGGATCGTGCGCATCAATGGGGGCGGGAATGAGATTGAAATCGCCCAGAAGAATGAAGGGCTCCTCGAATTGCAGCCTTTGGGCGACGAAAGTCTCCAGCCGGCGCATCCAGGCCAGCTTGTAGGGGAATTTTTCAGTATCCACCGGGTTACCGTTGGGCAGGTAGATACCGCAGACGCGGATGGCGCCGCCGGTGACGGAAAAGACCCCCTCGATCAGTCGCGCCTGTTCGTCACTATCATCGCCCGGCAGTCCCCGCGTTACCTCGTCAAACGGCAACAGGGAAAGTATGGCGACGCCATTCCAGCTTTTCTGGCCGTGGGTCTCCAGATTGTAGCCTAGCGCCTCGATCTCGGCCCGGGGAAAGGCTTCGTCGACCGACTTGATCTCCTGCAAAACCACGATATCGGGCTTTTCCTGCTCGAGCCATGTCAGCAGCAGCCCCAGCCGCGCCTTGATGCCATTGATGTTCCAGGTGGCGATGCGCAGGGCCATGGCTCTTATCCTTATGTGAGATCGGCATAGACGGCGCGGATCAACTGCTTGGGGTAGTCCCCGGTGCAGCCTTCCAGCGCCGTATTGCTCATCGACACTATGGTAATGCCGTTGGCCGGATCGACAAGCCAGGAATGGCCGTAAACCCCGCCCCAATTGAGCGTGCCGCGCGCCGAGGGCGAATCGGCTGCTACAGGATCATCGACGATGGCACCGAAATAGCCGAAGCGCTGGCCGGGGTCACGGGGCAGGGCGCCGATGCGGTTGGAAACGCCCAGAGCCACCGTTTCCGGCTTCAATACGCCCTTTCCGCCCTGCCGCAGAGCTTCGAGAAGGCGCATGATGTCGCCCGGCGTGCCCGCCATGCCGGCGCCACCCGACTGAAAGGCCCCGGCACTGAAAATACGCGACGGCGAGAAGACGGTGTTCTCCCCTTCGGCATTGCGCACTGCCTGTGGATCGCTCATCGGCTGGGGCGGTACGCCATCGGCATAAGGCTTGGCCAGCCGCGCCGGGTCGGCAACGAAAAAACCGGTCTCGTCCATGCCCAGCGGGCCGGTGACGTGCCGGCGCACAACAGCGTCCAGGCTATCGCCTTCAATAGCGGTGAGCACTGCGCCCAGGACGTCTATGGAGACCGAATATTGCCAGCCCGCTCCCGGCGCGAACAGCAAGGGCTGGGCCGCGACGCGGCTGAAATTGTCGGCAAAATCCTTGTCTGTCGCTCCAAGCCCAGTCGAGATGGAGGCATCGCCCGGATAGGCATAGGCAAGCCCTGCGGTATGGGTGAGCAGATGGTGGATGGTGATGGGCGCCGGGACGCTATCGGGCAGGGCCGGAGTGAAATAGGGCAGATAATCGGCCACCAGATCATCGAGCGCCAACAGGCCCTTGTCGATCATGGCCAAGGCGGTGCTCGCAACGATGGGCTTGGTGACCGAGGCCAGCCGATAGATGGCGTTTTCGAACATGCCGACGCCCGCCTCGCGGTCGAAATGTCCGGCGACACGCCGCAGCGCCTCCTGCCCATGCCGATAAACGATCAACTCCGCGCCGACGATCTTGTCGCCCGCCACGGCGCCCTCCATGATCACGTCGACCCGCGCGCCCATTCGCTCTCCCCCAGAAATGCGTGAATTGCCGGCGTCAGACCGCGAAGCTGGTGCCGCAGCCGCAGGAAGCGACGGCGTTGGGGTTCTTGATCTGGAAGGACTGCCCGATCAGATCGTCCACGAAGTCGATTTCCGCGCCGCCCATGAATTCCAGGCTCAACGAATCGATCAGCACCACCGCATCGCCCTTTTGCAGCACGATATCGTCGCTGGCCGGCTTTTCCCGGACCAGATTATATTCATACTGGAAGCCGGAACAGCCGCCGCCGGCCACCGATATGCGCAGCACCGTGCCTTCGGGCTCCTTGGAGAGAATGCGGGCGACGCGCTTGGCGGCGCGCTCGGTCAGCGCCACGGCGGGTCCGTCTTGGGCAATCGTGGTCATTTGAGGTCCATGCCGTAATGTCATAACGGTCAGGCTAAAATAGGAACTATTGCCCCCAATGAAAAGGCCCTTCCGCCGCCATGCGCGATAAAGCCCCCTATGCCAGCGATCCCCGGCAATCGCTGGGTCGCCTTTATGCCGCCAGCGCCAGCCCGACGCGCTCAGACTTCCAGCGTGACCGCGACCGCATTATCCATTCCACCGCCTTCCGGCGCCTACAGCACAAGACGCAGGTGTTCCTGCATCATGGCGGCAACCACTTCCGCAACCGGCTCACCCATACGCTGGAGGTGAGCCAGATGGCGCGCTCCATGGCCCGCGCCCTGGGGCTGGATGAAGATCTGGCCGAGGCGGTCGCCCTCAGCCACGATCTGGGACACACCCCATTCGGACATGCCGGTGAAAGGGCGCTGAATGCGGCCATGGCCGATTGTGGCGGGTTCGACCACAATATCCAGGCGCTGCGCGTGGTGACGCTGCTGGAGAACCGCTATGCCGAGCATGACGGGCTCAATCTCACCTGGGAAACGCTGGAAGGCATTCTCAAGCATAATGGCCCCTTGGTCGGTCCCGACGGCGCTCCCTGCGGGCGTTACGCAGAGGAGGGGCTGCCCGCCGGACTGGATGTACTGGCGGTGCCCGCCGATTTGCGGATTTCCAGCCACGCCTCGCTGGAAGCGCAGGTGGCCGCTATAGCCGACGATGTGGCCTATAACGCCCATGATATCGATGATGCGTTGCGTGCCGGGCTGATTGTGCTGCCCGATCTCATCGATGTGCCGCTGGCAGGCCCCATCGTGCGCGAGGTACTGGCGCGCTATCCCGACGTCGCGTCCCACCGGCAGGCCCATGAGGTGCAGCGCCGCCTTATCACCCGCTCCATCGAGGATGTCATTGCCACCACCAGCGCCAATATTGCCGCCTCAGGCGTCCATAGCGCCGAGGAGGTCCGGCGAGCCGGCAAGACCCTCGTCACCTTCTCGCCGCAGCTGGCGGAGGCCGAGCGCGGGCTCAAGGCGTTTCTGTTCGCCCGCGTCTATCGCCATGAGGCGGTGATGGGGCCGGTGCGCGAAAGCGAGGCCGTGGTGCAGCGGCTGTTCGCCCGCTACCTGCAAAGCTCCGACATGCCGGGCCGTTGGGGCGAGGCGGGAAGGGCGGTGCAGGGAGCGGCCCGCGCCCGAATTGCCGCCGATTTCATCGCCGGCATGACCGATTCCTATGCGCTGGACGAGCATCAGCGCCTGTTTGACGCTCGCCCTGAATTCCGTTAACCCCGGCTCACTCCAGCTTTTGGGTTTGTCATGGACGTTTTTGCACTGTTTTCCGCGCGCATCGCCAATGCGATGCAGCTTCTCTTCCCCGAAATCGGTGCCGAGCTTCTGGCCCGCATCGTGGTCGAGCCGCCGCGCGATCCCGCCCATGGCGATCTGTCCAGCAATGCCGCCATGGTGGTGGCCAAGCCGCTGGGGCGCAATCCGCGCGAAGTGGCGGGCGCGCTGGTCGAGCATTTCCGTACCGACCTCGATGTCGTCAGTGTCGATATCGCGGGGCCAGGGTTCATCAATTTCCGCCTCGCCACTCCGGTCTGGCACAAGGTGCTGCGTTCCATCTCCGAGCAGGGCGATGATTACGGCCGATCGAGCCTGGGCGGCAGCGAAGCTGTCAATATCGAATATGTGTCGGCAAACCCTACCGGCCCCATGCATGTGGGACACACACGCGGCGCTGTCTTCGGCGATACGCTGGCCGCACTCCTGGCTTATTCCGGCTATGAGGTGACGCGCGAATATTACATCAACGATGCCGGCAGCCAGATCGACACGCTGGCCAATTCTACCCTTCTGCGCTACCGCGAGGCACTGGGCGAAACCATCGAAATTCCGCCGGGCTTTTATCCCGGCGACTACCTCATTCCCGTCGGCGAAGCTTTGAAGGCCGAGTTCGGTGCCAGCCTGCTCGACCGGCCCGAGGTCGAAGTGCTGCCGCTGGTCAAGGAGCGGGTGCTGGCCGCCATGCTCGATCTGATCAAGGCCGATCTGGCCAAGCTGGGCATCCATCACGACGTGTTTTTCTCCGAGCGCACGCTGCATGGGGCAGGGGGCGATATTGAATCCACCTTGGCCTGGCTGCGCCAGAAGGGCATGATCTATGAGGGGCGGCTTGAGCCGCCCAAGGGCAAGACGCCCGACGAATGGGAAGACCGTGAGCAGACGCTTTTCCGCGCCACCGACTATGGCGACGATGTCGACCGGCCGCTGGTGAAGTCCGACGGCTCCTACACTTATTTCGCCGCCGATATCGCCTATCACCGCAACAAATTCCTGCGCGGCTTCAAGCACATGATCAATGTGCTGGGCGCCGATCATTCCGGTTACGTCAAGCGCCTCCAGGCCGCCGTGAAGGCCGTGTCGCTCGACGAGGCCGACATGGACGTGCGCATCTGCCAGCTCGTGCGCCTGCTCAAGAATGGCGAGCCGTTCAAGATGTCCAAGCGCTCGGGCGATCTGGTGACGCTGGCCGATGTGGTGGACGAGGTGGGCGCCGACGCGACCCGCTTCATGCTCATGTATCGGCGCAATGACGCTGCCATGGATTTCGACTTCGCCCTGGTCAAGGAGCAGACGCGCGACAATCCTGTCTTTTACGTGCAATACGCTCATGCCCGCGCCTGCTCGATTTTCCGCACTGCGCGCCGCGATATGCCCGAGCTCGATCTGTCGGATGAGGCGCTGGCCGGCGCTGATATTGAGCGACTGTCCAGCCCCGCGGATATTGAGCTGGTGCGGGTGCTCGCCGCCTGGCCGCGCACCGTCACCGCCGCCGCCATCGCCCATGAACCGCACCGTATCGCGTTTTATGTCCATGAACTGGCCGCCGCCTTTCACGGCTTCTGGGCCAAGGGCAAGGATGATCCACAGTTACGATTTGTTAACTTTGACGACCCAAAGCTGACTCTGGCCCGACTCGCATTGGTCGACGCGGTTCGCCAGGTTATCGTCAATGCTTTGGCGATTCTGGGGGTTTCCGCGCCCGAGGAGCTTTCATAATTCGGGCGCAATAATATGATGTCTCACGGCGCTCTGCCCCGGCCGGGCAAAAGGAGCATCGGTCGCAGGGACGGCAACACAGGGAGCTGGCGACGGATCGGCGTTTCACTGAAGCGGTGACCGGCCCAGCCGCAATCGAGAGGGCGCTGCCTTATGTCAGCGAAACCGCAGTCAATGGCCGGACAATCCGATTCCGCAGACGACCTGATTGCCGAGCTCGCCAAGCTCATGGCGCAGGATGCGCAGACCGAACGCCCTGCCGAGCCCAAGTCCCCATCTTTCTCGTTGCGCATTCCCGGAGAATCCGCTTCGGCGACTCCCACGCAGGCGGCCGCTGCGCCGCAGGAAAAACCCGTTGTCACGCCAACGGTTTTTCCGCAGGCACCTGCTGCTGCCAGATCCGAAGCGGCGCCCGATCCTTTCCATTTCGATTTCGGCCTGGACAAGCGCGACGAGCCAGCGCCTGCCCCTGTTCCGCCTGCCGTTCCACCGGCCCAGGACAGCATTGCCGACCTGATCGCCGCGGCCGAGCCGGAGCCCGAGACTCTCGGATCTCCGCAGGAACTGCCGCTGCCCGATCTGGAAGCCTTTTCGGTTGCGCCGGAGCCGCGCCCTGCGGCACCGTCCCAGCAGGATCGCTTCCATATTCCGCCCGTTTTCGGTCTTGCATCCCGGCCCACGCCCGCTCCTGCATCTGCTCAGGTGGAGCCCGCTTTTGCCGCTCCCCCGCCGGAGACTGCGCCCGCACCCGCCGTTACGCGCACCGATGCTCCACCCCTCGACGATCTGGGTACGGACCCGATCGATGAGATCGAAAATCTCATCGGCCGTGCCATGCGCGTCGAATTCGACAAGCCGGCTCAGCCCGAGCCGCCGGCACCTAGCCCTGCCTTGCGGAGCCTGGCAACGCCGACTCTTCCCGCGACGCCCTCGTCACAGGCGCCGTCGTCCCGGCTTTCTGGGGCTGACGAGGCCATCATGGCGGCGGTGGAGGCGACCGGGGCCGACCTGGACTGGGTGCATCCAGCGGCCAGCGAAGGCGGCGATGCCAGCGCCATGGACGAAGTGATTGCCGGTCCGGCGCCCCGCAGGAGCTTCCGCATCTCGCGGGCCGTTGCGGGTCCGCTGGTCGCGATCGGACTACTACTGGTGGCTGGCCTGGGGCTTTACTGGGTTCTGGGCCTGGGTGGTGAACCCGGCCCGGCGCCCCTGCTCGCGGCCGATACCGGGCCGGTGAAGGAAACGCCGGCGGCCCAGCCCGAAAACACCACCCAGCAATCGGTGGTGTTCAACGAGATCGAAGGCGTCGTGCCGGGCGAGGAAGAACAGCTCGTTTCGCGCGATCAGGCCGACGTCAACGAAGTGGCTCAAATCCCGCCCGTTGCCGATGTCAATGGCGAAGGCCTGGCCAACCGCAAGGTGCGAACGGTAACCGTCCGTCCCGATGGCACCATCGTCAGCGGTGAGGACAGCCTTGCGGGCAGCGCCATACTGCCCGTGGACCGGCCGGCCAATGTGCCCCAGATCGAGGGCGCGGATACCGCTCCACCGGAATTGCTCACCAGCACCGCTCCCGCTGCTTCCGTGCCTACGCCACAGCCTGCTGCTCCCGCTGTCACCATGCCCATCCAGCCCGGCTCGATGGTCCCGGCAGTGGATCTGGCCGGCAACCCCATCGCCGGCAAGACCGCGCCTGCTCCCTTCGTTCGGCCCGCAACTTTCGCGGCGCAGGCTGCGCCTGTTGCCGCCGCATCCCAGGTGACGGGCGGAAATACCCTCCCGCCGCCCCCGGCCAGCTCGCAGCTACAGTCTGGCTCAGCCCCAGCGGTATCGCAGGCCATCGAGGTGGATGCGCTGCCCAATAATGCGCCGGCCTATGTGCAATTGGCCTCCCAACGCAGCGAAGCTGAGGCGCGTACCAGCGCCGAAGCCATGGTGCGCCGCTTTGGCCCGCTGTTCGGCGGCGCCAATCTGGAAGTCCAGCGTGTCGATCTGGGAGAACGCGGCATCTATTACCGCGTCCGCGTGCCAGCCTCTTCGCGTGAAAACGCCAACACCATCTGCGTAAACGTCAAGGCTGCCGGCGGCGACTGCTTCATCATGTAGCGGCCCAGGGCCATGCCCGGGGCGGAAGGAATGCGCCTTAGCGGCTGAAAGGCACTTCGGCGCGCAGGCTGTCGCCGTTTTCGACATAGACCACCTCGAAGCTCACATGGATGGCCTCGCCTTCCAGCGTGATGCGGGCGGAGATGTTGAGGTCCTTGCCTGCTTCGTCCTTGTCGCGTTCCTGTAGGTTGAAGATGAGGTTCTTGCCGCGCTTTTGGCCGACAGCGATGCCGGTGAAGGTGGCATTGGAACTCATGGCTGCCTCGAAGCGCTTGCGCGCCTCCACATAGGCCATGGTCCCGGCGACGGAAAGCTGCGTGCCAGCCAGAGAGCAACGGCCTCGGTAGTTGATCTTGTCCTGGTTGCCCTGGGTTACCGTCATGCGGCAGAAAACGGTTTCGGTGTTGGCTCCGATCAACACGCCGCGCCCGCGCCATTCCCCAATATAGGATTTGAGCATCGCCACGTCCGCGGGAGCTGAAAGGGCGGGGGGGACGGCCGCCACCACCAAAAGGCCGGCCAGGGTGGCGGCGCGCCACAGGGGTCGGAAAAACGTCATCGTTATGAGCCTCCAGTCCAATCATGCCCCCCGGCAAGTCCGATGCAAGCAACTTCGTTGCAGGGCCAGCCCGGCGAAACCCCCATTCATGGGGAGCCGCCGAATCGGTTCGTCCGGCCATGTAATCGGGCGCGGCTTTTTCCCGCAAGCGCCCGCTACAGGGCTATTTCCCGCTCTTGGAGCCCATGCGGCCAAGAGGCTGGAAGAAGCGCCCGCCCCCCGCCAGCACGGCCGGCAAGATGAAGAGGTCGCCGATGACGGCGAAAGCCAGCGTTGAAACGAAGAGCGTGCCGAAAAGCGCCACCTGCGGCAGGTCGGAAAAGATCACGATGGCGACGCCCGAGCACAGGATGAGCGTGGTTGCGATGACCGCCCCGCCGATACGATCAAGCGTGTGCTTGACCGCTTCCTGATGCGGCCGCCCTTCTTCGCGCCGGGCATGCAGGTAATGGGAAAGGAAATGCACCGTATCGTCCACGGCGATGCCGAAGGCTATGGTAAGCGCGATCACCGTGGTCAGTTGCAGTCCCTGTCCGGTGAAATAAAGCCAGGCTTCGGTGCCCAGAACCGGGAAGAGATTGGGGACGGCCGAGGCCAGCGCCACCCGGAAGGACTGGAAGGCGAAGCCGATCAACCCCAGATTGACCAGCACCGACATGGTAAGGTCCAGTTGCAGGCCCGACACGATATCGTCGGTGCCGAAAGTGACCAGCGCGCGCAGGCCGCCGATTTCGGCGCCCTCGATGCCCGCCGCCTGAAGATCGGCGCTCACCGCGTCCACCAGTTCCCGGAAATCGTCGGAATCCACCACGATAGGCATGAAGCCGGTGATGAGCGCCTGCGCGCCATCGTCGGTGAGAAAGCGCTGACGCATCATCGGCCCGACTGAATCGAACACTTCCTCGGTGGAAAAGCCGGCATCCACATAGCTGGTGATGCTGGCCGCCGAGATGACCTTGTTACGCCCCAGATGCTCTTCGAGGATGGCATGGGCCATACGGATGGTCTGGAAATCGCTTTCGGAACGAAAGGCGTCGCCATCAGGCATGGGCAGGCGGATATAGAGCGGGGTCACCCCGCCCACGCCATCGTCGATCTGTTCGGCCGTCACGAGTGCCTGCGAGTCGCGCGAGAGGAAATCGGTAAAGGAGAAATGCGGCTGGATCAGCCCATAGGGGATGAACAGTACCAGCGTGACGATCACCGCGCCGACGGTGATGGGGCGCCCGAAGCGGCTAGCCAGGAACCAGCTTAGGGGCAAGGGGGCCGTCAAAACGAGGCTGGAGCGGGCCGGCGCGCGGAAACCCAGCCGAACCGCCGCCTTGAACAGCAGTGGGGTGAAGGTCATCAGGCACACAAAGAGCAGGAACGTACCCAGCCCGCCGGCAATGGAAAACTCCTGAATGCCCCGGCCCGGCGTCAGCGCCAGCGAGGCGAAGCTGATGAGAGTGGTGAGCATGGTGAGGGCGGTCGCGGGCCCCACCAGCCGCACTGTCGCATCCACGGCCTTTTGCGGTTCCATGCCCTCGCGCCAATAGGCGAGCCAGTTGAAGGTGAAGAACATGGATTCGGCAAAGCTGATCACCAGCACCAGCGTGGTGACGATGATGGTAAGGAAGGAAAAGGAGCCGAAAAGCAGCAGCACCACGCCGGTGGACCAGATCACGGCCAGAAACGGCGTTGCCGCCACCAGCAGCGCCGCTGGCAGCGAGCGCAGCACGAAAAAAGCCATCGCCAGCCCCAGCCCGAACCCCCAGAGGGTGAAATGAAGCTGATCGTGCAGCGAGGCATTGACCATTTCCGAGGTCCAGAGCGGCGGCCCGGTCAATTCGATGGAGATGTTCTCGTCTTCATAGGGCGCGATGGTGCGGCGCAAGTTCTCGATCATGGCGGTCGCACCGTCATTGCGGGCCATTTCCTGGTTGGGGAACATGATGACCACGATGCCGGTGAGATCCGGGGTGATGAGGTTGCGCATCATCGGATCGTTCTGTTGCAGGTCGCTCAGCGCCACCGCCACCTGGGCGAAATTATCCATGCCCTCGGGCACCACCGGCACCGAGCCTCCATAGTCGGTGGGCCGGCGCAGGCTGAAGGGTGACATCGAGCCCACGGAATAGTCGTTGAGCTCGATTTCGAACGCCAACTCCCTTATGCGCTCCAGCGTCTCGGGCTCGGTGAGGCGCGGCGAACTGATCAGCACATAGATGTCGTTCTCGAAGGTGCCGAAAGTGTCCGAGAGATGCTTGTAGGCATCATAATGCGCACCCGAATTGGCATAGACGCGCAAAAGATCGCCATCGACATTCGCTCGGGGGATTTGGGAAAAGCACAGCAGGGAGAACGCCAGCACGGCAAGGGCCGTAGCACGCGGAAAGCGCAGCGTGTTGAGCCCGATATGCTCAAGGCCGAAGCCAATGGAACGCTCATGGGTGAATCGCGCCCACAAGCGGCAGAAAAATGAACCCACAGACAAGCGCCCTGACTCCGCAAAAGCCATGTTGACAGCGATTTCTAGGGGTTAGCGTGGCGGGCGTCCAGCAGGCGCGATGGCCTGCCCCGATGGGGCAGGCCATCGCCATGCGGTCAGAGGCCGAGGGCGGCCTTATTGGCGGCCAGGAAATCGGCGAGCGTCTGCGGCTCGCGTCCCGAAAAACGCAACACCGCATCGGTGATTACGCCGTGATAGCCGGCAACAGCGTCGCGCTGGAAGGCCAGTAGCGCCTCGGCGAAACCCTCGGGAATGCCGGCGGCCAGGAGACCGGCCTTGAGCTGGTCCGGCGTGAGGGCGATGCTGGTGATGCTCTTGCCGCTCAGCGCGCTGTAGAGGGCGGCGCGCTGCTCATTGGTGACGGCGGCGGGCCCAGTGACGTCCTCGATGGATTTGCCCTCGGCCGAAAGCAGCGCTCCGGCGGCGGTGCGCGCCGCGTCGGCGCGCGAGAGATAGGCGGTACCCCCATCTCCGATAAGTCCGAAAAGCTGGCCGGAAGCAATCACCTGAGCTGCGTCCATCAGGTTGTTTTCCGCATACATGTGATTGCGCAGGAAGGTGAAGTCGAGCCCCGAGGCGGCAATGGCCACTTCGGTCCAGTAGTGTTCGGGACCCAACCCGGCATCGGCATTGGGCCGGGCGGCGGGCGCGGAAGTGTAGACGATATGCCTGACGCCGGCAGCCTTGGCCGCATCGACCGCGGCGGTTTGCTGGGGCAGGCGCCGGCCGACATCGTTGGTGCTGACGAGCAAAACCCGGTCGACACCGGCAAAGGCGGCGGGCAGGCTGGCGGCATCTTCGAAATCCACCTTCCGGGTCTCGACGCCTTGGGCCGTGAGATCGGCCAGCTTGGACGGGTCACGCGTGCCGGCGATGATCCTGGTGGCGCCGCGCGCCAGCAGTTCCTCCACCGCCAGCCCGCCCAGATGGCCCGATGCGCCGGTAACCAGCAGGGTCTGATCCTTGAAGTGAGACATATTCGCTTCCTTGTTGTGCTGTTCCCTTGTGGCGCCAACGCCCAGAGAGTAAGTATCGAATAGAGAGTTATCTAGGAAGATTTGTCCGCCGCCGGAAGAGGGCACTTTTCCCACTTAAGGTCACCCCGGAGTAACCGATGCCGCCCGAGCAGGAACAGGCCGCAGCCTTTATCGAGAACTGGAATGCCAGGGCTGTCGGCTCCGGTCCGTGCCCCGTGCGCGGCGTGCTCGACAAGGTCTCGGATAAATGGAGCCTGTTATTGGTGATGACGCTGGGAAACGGGCCGAGGCGTTTCAACCAGCTGCGCCGCGAGGTCCCGGATATTTCCCAAAAGATGCTGACCCAGACGCTGCGTGAATTGCAGCGCGATGGCCTGGTGGCGCGGCAGGTCTTCGACACCAAGCCGCCCTCGGTCGAGTACCGGCTGACGCCGCTGGGACAGTCGATCATCGTGCCTTTCGGCCATCTCATCGAATGGGCAAGCCGCAATCAGCCGCGTATCGATGCGGCGCGAACACGCTTCGATGCCGATGCGCCGGGCAAACCGGCCTGAATCGGCAAAAGAGCAGTGAAAGAACGGCCCCGAAATTGGTAATCGGGGCCGGAATCGCCTATAAGTGCGGCACCTGAATCAAATCCAGAAGCACCCGTGACCGACATTAACGAAGGCGCGACGCCGCCATCCGACATAGCGACGATTTCCATCACCGACGAGATGCGCAAAAGCTATCTCGACTATGCGATGAGCGTCATCGTCAGTCGTGCGCTGCCCGATGTGCGCGATGGCCTCAAGCCGGTGCATCGGCGCATTCTGTTTTCGATGAGCGAGAACGGCTACGAATATAACAAGCCCTATCGCAAATCGGCCCGCGTCGTGGGCGATGTGATCGGTAAGTACCACCCCCATGGCGACAGCGCCGTCTATATGGCGCTGGTGCGTATGGCCCAGGATTTTTCCATGGGCGAAATGCTGGTGGAAGGGCAGGGCAATTTCGGCTCGGTGGATGGGGACATGCCTGCCGCCATGCGCTACACCGAAGTGCGCATGCAGAAGATCACCAATGCCTTGCTGG
>NZ_JAUCDN010000063.1:0-13316 GCF_034675085.1 Devosia sp. | reverse complement strand
CCTCCCATCCTCCCCCAACAAGGGGGAGGGGAAATCCGGTGCTTTTGGCACAATGGTGCCGCAGCCACAAAGGGGCACCTCCCCCTTGATGGGGGAGGATGGGTGGGGGTGGGGCACAACCCACCAATCGCCGGATAACAGTCCCTACGCCGCCGGCAATGCCAGCCGCTCATCCACTCCCGGCAAGGCCATCGGCTCGCTGGCCTCCTGCGCGAAAGCCGCCATCACGCCGCGCGCCGCCTTGCGGGCCAGCAGAATGTTCTGCTCGCTGAGATAGGCGAAGGCCTCTTCCAGCTCGGCGGGAATGACCCCGTCATGCTCGGCGATCAGTTCCTCGGTCAGCGCCGTCACCACATAATGGCGCGCCGCCGCATCGTCGGCCAGGTCGCTGGCCCGCGCATGCAGCACCAGCCGCGCCAGCAGGTTCCGCACCCCCGCCCCCAGCCCGCACCGGGCCAGAAGCGCATTGAGCGCCGGCCGCCCGCCGCTTTCGAGCAGGGCGAAAACCTTGTCGCGCGGCGCCTGGGCCAACTCGGCCAGGCAATCGGCGAAAAACATCACATGTCCCGTTACCACCGCATGCAGCAGCACGCGGGTATTGACCTGTTTGCCGCCCACCAGGTCGCGCACATAGGGCCGGCCCGCCTGCCCTGCTTCGCCTTCCCCGATGACAGCCAGCGCCGTGTCGATGCCGTCGCGCAAAAGCCGCCCCAGACGATCCGGCGCCAGCGCGCCCTTGACGATGCGCGCGCCCGCCAGCGCCTCGGTGGCCTTGCGCACCAGCAAAAGCCGCGCCCCCGCCGGCAGGTCGGGCCGCGCCAGCAGCGCCCCGCGCAGCGCCGCCTTGTCGCCCAGCGTTTCGCTCAATTGCACCAGCACCGCCGCGCCGGGCTCCACATCGTGGCGCCGCAGCAGGCGCAGCGTCAGCCCCTGGTCGCCCCGCGCGATCAGCGCCGCCGCCAGCCTCGGGCTGATCTGGGCGCGCTGGCTGATCGAGACCAGCATGGAAACATCCAGCGTCCTGATCAGCCCGATGAGATCGGCATCGATCAGCACCGGCGAATATTGCAGCACCGCCCGGGCGATGACCGCGCTGTCATGCAGCAGCGCCAGCATGATCGGGCGGGGAGCCGCGCTCGAATGCAAAAGCCCATAGGCCAGCGCCGCCCGCACCTTCACCGACGGGTCGTCGAGAAATCCGATCAGCGCGGCATAGAGCGCCGCCTGCTCGTCGGCAGGTCCGACATGATTGAGATAGGCCAGGGCGGAAAGATGCGCCGCGCTGCCGCGTTCCTCGCTGTCCAGCGACTGGGAAAGCGACACGAACTGCTGATACGCAACCATTCCATACTCCGCACCTGGGCACGGATCACCCTAGGCGGGAAGGTTTAAGGAACGGTTCACCATAAAAGCGCTGACACCAGCGCGAAGGCCTGCGCCAGCCCGGCCCAGAGCGCCAGCACGACCAGCCAGCTTGCCAGTGCCGCGCCCAGCACCACCCAGCCGCGCGGCAGGGCGAAAACGGGCGTGGAGGGAGCAGACGACATGTGGCGCATCGGAAATCTCCTGGGCGCGGGTCCGGTCGGATAGCCGAGCCTATCGGAGCACCACCGCGTTAACGCCCGGCAAACCCGATAGGACAAAACTTGGTTAAAACTGCCCCTGTCCCGCGCCTTCTCTCGATCATGGGTCATTCCGCAAGCGCCTATCGAGCGCTACAGGAAAAGTGGATACCGGTTTTCCGCCTCGGAAACGCGTTAAAACAAACGCTTAGATGCTTTCACTAACCGGTGAAGGCATCTAGCGCGCGTATAATTGCGTGAAGAAGGCCCCGCCCCCCTCCTGCGCCTCCTCCTCCGGTTC
Organism: Devosia sp.; assembly: GCF_034675085.1. Lineage (GTDB taxonomy): Bacteria > Pseudomonadota > Alphaproteobacteria > Rhizobiales > Devosiaceae > Devosia. The sequence goes on along the minus strand of NZ_JAUCDN010000063.1, from coordinate 11,453 downwards.
GGTTCTGAACAGCCCGGTAAACGACATGTTCTCGGGCGAAAAACGCGAGGGCAGAGGCGGCGCGGCCTCGGGCTGGGCGGCCATCTGCTGGGCGGCGAAAGGCGCCTGCGTCGTGCCGCCCTCATGGCGCGCCACTAGCACGCGATAGACCTCGCGGATGGTGCGCGGCTGGCCGTTGGCATAGAAAATGGCGCGGTTCGCCGCTGCCTGCTTTGGAAAGAGATTGGCCGCCACCTGATCGGGATTGCTCAAGCCCGCCGTGAACATGCGCTCTGCCCCCTGCGCGCCCAGGAAATGGGCGATATAGAGTTCGCCCGCGCTCGGCCGTCGTCCGAACCGGCCCGTCAGGTAATCCCCGTTGGAGCGGGTAAAGGCTGCCGCCAGGTCAGCGGCGATCTTGGGGTCCTCGCGCAGCTTGAGGATTTCGGCGCGCCGTTCGGGATCGCGCACCACGTAATCCCCGTCGCTGGTGCGTTCGATAGAATTGGCCATCTGCCCATAGCCCAGGCGCGGCCCCTCTTCCTTCATCACCTGTAGCCAGGTGCCCTCAAGGAACTGGAACAGCCCCACCGCCGATGAGGTCTGGGCCTTCGCCTGCGGATTGAGGCTGCTCTCGCGCAGCGCCGTTTGCAGCAGATAATCGAAATCCACCCCGTTGCGGTCTCCCGCCGAGGTCAGCACATAGGCCAGGCTTTGTGGCACGGATATCGGCTGCACGCCCATGGGGAAGAATCGTCACGAAACGCTACTGGGATGTGCCATTAGGGGACACTCGGGGTTAACAGTCCGTTAACCAATTCCCCTTCGCGCTACGCCCAGTGGCTGACGATATTGGCGAGGTCGGGCCGGTCCCTGTCCTCGATCACCACGCTTGGCGTGCCGATCTGCACGAAGCCCACGAACCGCTCTCCCTCCCGCGTCCCCAGCATGGCGGCGGCCTCGGGATCGAACGCATACCAGCGCGTCACCCAGGAGGCGGCAAAGCCCAGCGCATGGGCGGCATGGACCAGATTGAAGGCAACATTGCCCGCCGAAAGCAGCTGCTCGATCTCCGGCACCTTGGGATTTTCCTTGGGCGAGGAGATGACCCCGATGGTCAGCGGCGCCGGCAGGAAGCGCTGCCGTTCGACCTCGATGCCGGCCGCGTCGATATTGGCGATTTTGCGCGCCGCGATGTCGGCGAGCTTATCCCCGGCCTGGCGCCGGGCGTCTCCCTCGATCACCACCAGCCGCCAGGGCGTGAGCTTGCCATGGTCGGGCACGCGGGTGGCGATGGTCAGCATCTGCTCCAGCTCGGCCGCATTCGGCCCGGGGTCCTTGAGAAAGGCGCTGCCCACCGAGCGACGGGTCAGCAGATAATCACGAACGGCATTATTGGCTGGCATGGCGATCTCCTTGGCTCAGGAGCCATAGCCGCAAGCGCCAATACATGCCAGAACCTCCTGTGAAAAACACTTCTCCCCGCGCGGCGGTGTTTTCTTGGCCGCCGCACTGTGACACAGCTTCTCCCCAATCGCGCCCTATGAGGCATGCGATTCAACCGGCACCGGCACAAGGAACCCCTGATGCGCCAGCGATCCTTCCCCGCCCTTCTTCTGGCCCTGATGCTGGCGGCCATCCCCGCGCTGGGGCCGATGGCCATCGCCACGGCACAGGAAAGCGCAGCCGAAATGCCGCCCATGCCGCGCCCACGCCCCAATCCCGATGCGCCCGCGCCGACTGCCGCCCCTGTCCCCGCCACGCCGACCCCGGCCACCGAAGCCGTCAACGCCCTTGCCAGCACGCCCCAGCCGGTCACGCTCAACGCCCGCATCACCAGCGAGGGCGCATTTATCCCCGATGGGCTGGTCTGGCGTATATTCGACACCCGTCCGGACGCCAATGGCGAGCTGGCGCTGGTGGCCAAATCCGATCTGGCCGCGCCGCGTCTTGAGTTATCCCCGGGCGACTACGTAGTTCACCTCGCTTACGGCCGCGCCCAGGTCAGCGAGCCCCTCGGCGTGTCCGCCGGAACCAATGAGAAAACCTTCATCCTCGATGCCGGCGCCCTGCGGCTGAACTCCGCCATCACCGGCGACATCCCCATCCCCGGCGGCCTGCTCAAATTCGACATCTACACTGCCGGAGAGGAAAACGACCGGGCGCTGGTGGCCCAGGGGGTTCTGCCCAACGAAATCGTCACTCTCAATACCGGCATCTACCACATCGTCTCCCATTTCGGCTCGGTCAACGCGCTGGTGCGCGCCGACCTGCGGGTCGAGTCGGGCCAGTTGACCGACGCCACGCTCTATCACCACGCCAGCGAAATCTCCTTCAAGCTGGTCTCCGAAGCCGGCGGCGAGGCCATTGCCGACGTCGAATGGACGGTCAAAACCGCTGATGGGACAACGGTTTTTTCCGATCTGGGAGCCTTTCCCTCGACCGTCCTGGCCCAAGGCGACTATCTGGTTTTCGCCAAGCTCGGAACCCAGGTCTACAATCGCGACTTCCAGGTCCAGCCGGGCGCCGCCCGCGAGGTCGAGGTGCTCACCGCGGTCTATTGACCGCCCCCATCGCCCCTAGCCACACTACGCCGTCGATGCAGGAGATCCGCCATGCTGTTTCACCCCACGTCCCGACGCCGCCTGACCGCCCTTGCCGCCGCCTGCCTCATGGGCACGGCGCTCAGCCTTACCCCCGCCACCGCCCAGGCACTGTCCGCCAAGGAGCAGGCCAAGGCCGATCGCGCCGCCGCCCAGGCCCAGCCTGATACGGCGCCCGAGCCGGAGCCGCAGACCGATATCGTGCTGTCCATTCCCGGCATCGAAACCATCGACTCCAATGTCGATGACGCGACGCTGATGGATATTCTCAACGGCGCCGTGGCCGAGAATGCCCAGGCCCTTGCCGGCCTCACCGCCAAGAGCGTCGCCATTCCCGAAATCAGCGTCCAGACCCTCACCACCAGGGGCGACACCACCCGCAAGACCCTGATAACGCTCAACAACCTTGTTCTGACCGATATTCGCGACGGCATCGCCGCCAGCCTCACCCTCGACGGCATCACCCTGGATGCGCAGGAGCGCGGCCATGCCGAATTCGGCGCGCTGACGGCCACCGAGATCAATATCCGCGCCATGCTCGGCGTCTATGGCCTGGTGGAGACCAGCCACACCGGCTTCGAGACCCTGACCGGCCCATACAGCTTTGCCGGCGGACATCTTTCCGCCGAGGATGTCAGCTGCGATATCGGGGCCCTCTCCGTCGGCGAAGTCCGCGCCCGGCCGCTCGAAACGCCCTTCATCGAGCTGATCGCCTTGAGCGAGGCCATGGAGGCGGAAGGCGACACCCCCTCCCCTGCGCTGATGGGCAAGGCCCTGCGCGCGCTCGCCGATATCCTCACCGCCTTCGAAATTGCTCCCGCCAGCTATGACGGCATCAGTTGCTCGGGCGTCGACGCTCAGAACCGCGCCATGAGCTTCACCATCGCCGGCATCGACATGGGCGCCGCGACGCCGGGCCAATCGCCCGTCATCAGCATGAATGGCTTCGACATCACCGTGGAAAATGACGGCCAGGTGCGCATCGGCAACGCCACCATGAAGCCAATCGACTACTCGTCGCTGCTCGCCACCATCGCCTCGGCCCCCGAGCTCATCGACGAGGCCTGGCTCGAAGCCAATGCCGAAAATCTCATGCCCGCCATTTCCGGCTTCTCCTTCAGCGACCTGATGATCGACATCCCCGATTCGGAAGACGAAAACAGCCGCGTTCAGGCGAGCGTCGGCGCCTTCGATCTCTCGCTGGGCGCCTATGTCAACGCCATCCCCAGCCAGGTTTCCACCCGCGCCAGCAATATCGTGGTGGACCTGCCGGCCGAGAGCGACGAGGAATTCATCGCCCAGCTGCGCGCGGCGGGCATCACTACCATCGATGCCGGCTTCGCTCTCAGCGCCAATTGGAACAGCGCCGAAAGCATCATCGATATCAAGGAGTTCTCCGTAACCGGCGCCGATCTGGGCACCGTCGCCGTCACCGCCACGCTGACCAACGCCACCGAGGCCCTGTTCAATCTCGACCCCGACATCGCCCTCATGGCCTCGATGGCCCTGGGCATCAGCGCCCTCAATCTCGACATCGCCGATACCGGCCTCATGGACATCGCCCTGACCCGCCTCGCCGCCGAGCAGAAGTCCGATGCGGCCACCCTGCGCGCCGTCTATGGCGGCATTGCCCAGGGCCTGGTCATCAGCACGCTGGCCGGCGCGGCCGAGGCGCAGAATATCGGCACCGCCATCCATGATTTCGTCTCCGGCCAGGCCAGCCGGCTCACCATCGACCTCAAGGCCAAGGACCCAGCCGGACTGGGCATAACCGACTTCATGGAAGCCGAAGACAACCCCGCCAGCCTGGTGGGCAAGGTCGATCTCAAGGCAAGCGCGGAATAGGGACGGGGCTCTCAACCCCGCCTCCGCCCGCTTGTGGCGAGAGCTTCACTCCTCGCTCGGCCGCCCGCGCATCTGCTTGACCTGCGAGCGCACCGTCTTGGCCTCCAGCCGCCGGCGTTTGGAGGCCAATGTCGGGCGCGTCGCCACGCGGGGCTTGGGCACATGCGCCCCTGCGACCAGCAGCGCCACCAGCCGCTCCAAGGCCTCGGCGCGGTTGAGGGGCTGATCGCGATGACTGTTGGCGGTGATGACCAGCACACCCTGCTTGGTGAGCCGCCGCCCGGCCAGCGCTGCCACGCGCCGCTTCATCGCCGCCGGAATATTGGGGGAATTGGCCAGGTCGAACCGCAATTGCACCGCGCTCGACACCTTGTTGACATTCTGCCCGCCCGGCCCCGCCGCGCGCACGAAATTTTCCTCGATTTCGGCCGGATCGATGCGGATGGAGCGGGTTATGACGATTGGGTCAGCCATTTCCCGCTCCTTTGCTTATCGCCGCAGGCGTCCGGCGAAAATAATCTCGCCCTCATGGATGGTGAGGCCCTTGATCGTCGCCCGGTATTTCCCGGGCAATCCTTCCGCCGGCACCACCCAGCCCTTCTTGAGCATGGCGGCAAACACCTTTTCGCCGATATCCTTGAAGTCGCCAGGGCCCAGGGCATTGTCCTCGCCCAGATGGGTGAGCGCCTTGATCTCCCGGTTCGATGGCCGCAACGGCATCAGGCGGCAGCCTTGTCGCGCAAATCGGGCGGGGCCGCCTCGGCCATCAGGGCGACCAGCGCATCCATGAAGGGCTCGACCTTCTGCCCTTCCGTGCCCAGCCGGCGCACCGAAACGGTGCCCTCCTCGGCCTCGCGCTTGCCCACCACGAACATCAGCGGCACCTTGCCCACCGAGTGCTCGCGCACCTTGTAGTTGATCTTCTCGTTGCGGCTGTCGATCTCGGCACGGATCCCTGCGGCCTTGAGCCGACGCACCAGCTTCTCGGCATAATCGTCCGCCTCCGAAACGATGGTCGCCACCACCACCTGGGTCGGGGCCAGCCACATCGGCATCTTGCCGGCATAGTTCTCGATCATCATGCCGATGAACCGTTCCAGCGACCCCAGGATGGCCCGGTGCAGCATCACCGCATATTTCCGGCTGCCATCCTCGGCCACATAGGTGGCATCCAGCCGCTCGGGCAACACATAATCGAGTTGCAGCGTCCCCACCTGCCAGCTTCGCCCGATGGCGTCCTTGAGGTGAAATTCGAGCTTGGGCGCATAGAAAGCCCCCTCGCCCTCGGCGATCTCGAAATCGTAGCCAGTGGCGCGCAGCGCGTCGCCCAGCGCCTTTTCGGCCGCGTCCCAGCGCTCGATGGTGCCGCCGAATTTTTCCGGGCGGGTGGCCAGTTTGATGACCACATTGTCAAAGCCCATATGGGCATAGACCGAATAGAGCAGATGCACGAAATGCTCGGTTTCGCTCTGAATCTGGTCCTCGCGGCAGAAGATATGCGCATCGTCCTGCGTCATCTGGCGCACGCGCATCAGCCCGTGCAGCGCCCCATGCGCCTCATTGCGGTGGCAGCAGCCGAATTCGGCCATGCGCAGCGGCAGGTCGCGGTAGGACTTGATGCCCTGGTTGAAGATCTGCACATGGGCCGGGCAGTTCATCGGCTTGAGTGCCATCAGCTCGCTCTTGCCGCTCAGCACCGGCGCGTCATCTTCCGTGCCGGGCACCTCATCGGGCACCACGAACATGTTCTCGCGATATTTGCCCCAATGGCCCGACAATTCCCAGAATTTCGAGCTCATCAATTGCGGGGTCTTGACCTCGACATAGCCGGCGCCGTTGAGCCGGCGGCGGATATAGGTCTCCATCTGGTTGTAGAGCACATAGCCCTTGGGATGCCAGAATACCGAGCCCTGCGCCTCGGGTTGGAAGTGGTAGAGGTCCATTTCCTGGCCGATCCGGCGGTGGTCGCGCTTCTCGGCTTCCTCCATCATATGGAGGTAGGCGTCCAGTTCTTCGCGCGTGGCGAAGGCGGTGCCATAGATGCGGCTCAGCACCGGGCGGTTGCTGTCGCCGCGCCAATAGGCACCGGCCACCTTGGTCAGCTTGAAGGCCTGCCCAACATCCTTGACCGAGCGCATATGCGGCCCGCGGCAGAGGTCCATCCACTGGCCCTGCTTGTACATCTTGATGCTTTGGTCGGCGGGAATGGCATCGACCAGCTCGACCTTGAAGGCTTCGCCCTTGGCCTCGAACCAATCCTTGGCCTCGTCCCGCGTCCACACTTCCTTGGTGAAGGCCGCGCCGCGCTCGATGATCTCGCTCATTTTCTTCTCGATCTGGCGCAGCTCGTCTTCGGAAAACGGACCCGCCTCGCGATAGAAGTCGTAATAAAAGCCGTTCTCGATCACCGGCCCGATGGTCACCTGCGTGTCGGGCCACAATTCCTGCACCGCCTCGGCCAGAACGTGGGCGGCATCATGCCGGATCAGCTCCAATACGTCCTTGGAGCCGCTGTCGCGGGTGACGAACTCGATGCGGCCATCTTCGCCCAGCGCGTCGGAAAGGTCGCTCAGCACGCCGTTCCAGCGCATGGCGACGGTCTTCTTGGCCAGAGACTTGGAGATCCCCTCCACGATCTCGGTGCCGGTAGTGCCGCGCGAATATTCGCGTGCAGCACCATCGGGGAACGTCACCTTGATCGACATTTCGTGTCTCCAGAAATTTGGGTTGGGAAGTAGCCAAAAGCGCTACAGGAGCGCCTCTCTAGCACGATTGTGCATTATTTCCAGCGCCCATAGGTCCAGGGGCGATACCAGCGCGCCGCTTCGGGCAGGCTTTCGGGCACCGGATCATAGCCATGGGTTCCCCCCGGCCGACACCGCCAGATGCGTGAAAGCCCCATCCAGCCGCCGGGCCAGAAGCCGAATGTCCAGATGGCGACGCCGGTATATTCCGAACAGGTGGGCAAGTGCCGGCAGCTCCGCCCCATGAACGCCGAGAGCGTATAGCGATAGATCGTGATGAGCAGCACCGCCACCGCCCGAAAGGGAAGGTCCACCAGCCAGAGCAGGCGCGCCATGACTCTTTTCATCATGCTTCTGCTGCAACCGATTCTGCCGACTCGGCTTTTTCGATTGCCTCCACCACTGCATCAAAGACGAGGAGCGTGGACATATGGCGCGCATGATAGTCGCGGACCGGCTCGAGATAGGCCAGGTCGCGCCATTTCCCCTGCGGTGGGGGGCCGTCTTGTTTAAGCATAGCGTACATCGCCTCGCGCAAGTGCCGAAACTCCACGACCGGCGTACCGACGATTTCTCGCGCTACCACCGCCGCCGAGGTCTGCCCCAGCGCGCAGGCGGAAATCTCGTGGCCATAGGCACAGATGATCCCCTTGTGCAGCTTCACATCCACCTCGATGGAAGAGCCGCAGACGCGACTCACCTTGCGCGCGCTGCCATCGGGCTGGGCCAGCCGCCCCGGCTGGATGGCGTTTGCCGCCAGATCCAGTATTTTTTCGGAATAGAGATCGCTCAAATCCATTCTGCGTATAATTCTGTTTCTTGTGACCAGGGGCGTCAGTTTCTATATAGGACGCCGCAGACAGGCTGTCAGGGTCGCCCCGAACCGACTCGTGCGAATTCCCCCACGACCGGCAACAGACCCGCGTAAAGGAGCCGCTTCATGGAAGCTCATGCCCGGCCGATCGAGGCCGCCGCCCCTCGCCCCACGCAGGAGGAGGCCGAGGCCGCCGTGCGCACCCTCATTGCCTGGGCCGGGGACGATCCCAGCCGCGAGGGCCTGCTGGAAACCCCCGGCCGGGTGGTCCGCGCCTATGGTGAGTTTTTCGCCGGCTACACGCAGGATCCACGCGAAGTGCTGGCCCGTACCTTCAACGATGTCGGCGGCTATGAGGACGTGGTGCTGGTGCGCGACATTCCGTTCAGCTCCCATTGCGAGCACCATATGGTGCCCTTCGTCGGCAAGGCCCATATCGCCTATCTGCCCAAGGATGGCGTGGTGGGCCTGTCCAAGCTCGCCCGGCTGGTGGAGGTCTTCGCCCGGCGCCTGCAAACCCAGGAAAACCTGACCTCGCAGATCATCGAGGCCATCGACGAGCACCTGACCCCCCGGGGCGCCGCCGTGGTGCTGGAGGCCGAGCATATGTGCATGTCGATCCGCGGCGTGCGCGCGCATGGCGCCACCACCGTCACGCACCGCTTCAGCGGCATTTTCGCCAAGGACCATCAGCAGCAGGATCGCTTCTTCGCCATGATCCGCCGCGCCTGAGGGATAGGACCATGCCCATCACCTTCGCCGATCCCGCCGCCTTCACCCACGCGCAACTGGAAGAAGGCACGGACTTCGCTCCCAAATTCGACGCAGCCGGCCTCGTCACCGTGGTCACGGTCGAGGCGGGCAGCAACGAAGTACTGATGCTGGCGCATATGAATGCCCAGGCTCTGGCGCTGACGCTGGAAACCGGCATCGCCCATTACTGGTCGCGCTCGCGCAGGGCTCTCTGGAAAAAAGGCGAAAGCTCGGGCGAAATCCAGGAAGTGGTCGAACTGCGCACCGATTGCGACCAGGACGCCATGGTGCTGGTGGTGCGCCAGACCGGGCGGGGAGCCGCCTGCCATACCGGCCGCAAAAGCTGCTTTTACCGTCGCGCCGTGGTGGCGGGGAACCAGGTACAGTTGCAGGATACCGGCCTGCCCCGGCTTTTCGACCCCGCACAGATCTACAAAGGCCACTAACGGGCGCGGCGCTCGAACAGTCCCACAACCAGCAGGCCCGCGACAAAGCCGCCCAGATGCGCCTGCCAGGCGATGCCCAAATCCTGGCCGACGAACAGCGGCGCCAGCGGCACGGCAGCGTTCACCACCACCCAGATAAGCGTGAAGAAGCGGGCCCGCTTGTCGGCCCAGAGCTGCCGCAGCCCGGCAAGTTGCCGGCCCAGGACGATTCGCTCCCCCGTCTCGGGATGGCGCGTCACCAGGATCGGCTGGAAAATGAAGCGCACCGCCGCCCCGGTCAGCCCCGCCACGCCGCCCGAAGCGCCGATGAGGTAGGCATACTGGCCCGAATAAAGCGTCGTGGCCGCGAACAGCGCCGCCCCGGCGGCGGCAGAGATGAAGAAGATCGCCAGCATCGGTCCGGCGCCGTAGCGCCGTGTCACCGGCGTGGCGAAAATGGCGAACCAGGCCGCATTGACCCCGAGATGCTCCCAGCTTCCGTGCAGCAGGGCATGGCTGAAGGGCGTCCAGATCAGCGGCACGGCCATGGAGATATCCTCCATTCCGGCCAGGATGCGCAGCGGCTGGAAGGCGAACCAGAAATAGAGCTGAAGCAACGCGGTCTGGTTAAGCACCATGCTTGACGCAAGGTGAATCGCCACCAGAACGCCGATGACCGCCGTCACCGCGCCCGGCAAAAGGAAAATCGGCTCGCGCCCCGCCTGCCCGGCCTTTGCCGGCTCCCCACCTTGCTCACTCATCGCTTCACTCCGACTCGCCGGCGTCGCGCGCCTTGTACCGTTCTTTTCCACATCGGGGCCGCCGCGTTAACCTTAACCTTTCTTTAAGAGCGATTTTGGTCGCCGGTTTTGCCAATGTCGGCGTTGCGGCGGAGGCGTTCCAGGCGGGAATGCCGGCAATTGGATAATCGGCGGCAGAACCATGCAGAAGACGAGCACCAGGACACTCTACGACTACTGGAATTCCATTCGCGGTTCCCGCAGCGCGCCCGACCGCAAGGATATCGACCCGACTCGCATCCGCGAGGCGCTGGCCAATACCTTCATTCTCGAGCTGGCCGACAATGACAAGTTCTCGTTCCGTCTGGCCGGCTCGCATCTGTGCACAAGCTACGGCCGCGAGCTCAAGGGACGCTCCTTCTCCGGCCTCTGGCATGAGCGCGACACCGACGCCGTCGAGACCCTCATCCGCGCCGTCACCGAAGACCACGCCGTGGCGCTGGTAACCTTTCAGGGCAGCACGGCCCTACACACCAAGGTGAGCTTCGAGACCATCCTGATGCCGCTGCGGCACAACGGCTCCACCCATACGCGCCTGCTGGGCGCCATGACGGCGCTGGAAGAGCCCTATTGGCTGGGGGTTCAGCCGATTCTCGAGCAGCGCATCACCGGGCTGCGCCTGATCTGGCCGGATGATATCGCCGCCGACGAGGGCGTGCGCGACATGGCGGCCAATATCGGGGGCGATATCGGCTTCGCGCCGGCGACCCCGGTGGCCATGCCGGCCACCGTCTATGGGCGCAGCGCCCGCCGCTACGCGCATCTGGCGGTGATCGACGGTGGGCGCCGATAGCGCCTCATAGCGATAAAACGCTTCAATTTTCAACGATTTCCACTGCGCAAATTCCCGGACGGCAACACCTTGCGTTAACCAAGAGCCGATAGCTTGGGCTTGAAACCTCAGGCTTTACGGTCCGGCGAATGCTCAGCGACGACCTTCACTCCCCTCAATTTTCTGCGCCTGCCGTCCGGCCGCTTGCGCAGGATACGCGCTTCCAGCGCGTGAAGGTGTCGATCCTGGGCCGCTACATGCTGGCCGACCGCCGGGAATTTCCCTGCCAGATCCTGGAAATGTCGCCGGGCGACGCCATGGTCATCGCCCCGGTCGCCGGCATGGTCGGCGAGAAGGTGGTTGCCTATATCGACCATATCGGCCGCGTCGAAGGCAGTGTTCAGGCCATCATCGACGGCGGCTTCGCCATGGATATCGCCGCCTCGCCGCGCAAGCGCGACAAGATGGCCGCGCAACTGACCTGGCTGGCCAACAAGGATGTGCTCAATCTGCCCGAGGACCGGCGGCATGAGCGCGTGGTGCCCGATATCCGCCACTCCACCGTCGTGCTCGACGATGGGCGGCGCTATAATTGCAAGATCATCGACATCTCGCTGTCCGGCGCCGCCATCGAGCTCGACGTGCGCCCCGCCATGGGCACGCCCGTCACCCTGGGCCGCATGCGCGCCCGCGTGGTGCGCCATTTCCAGAACGGGGT
>NZ_JAUCDN010000062.1:0-13547 GCF_034675085.1 Devosia sp. | reverse complement strand
AGCAAAAGTGGAAACGGTTTTGCGGTTCGGAAACGCGATAAAACAAAGGCTTAGAGCGTTTCAGCGTTTCTACTAAACAGTGAAATGATCTAGCGCCGGCCCGATCGCTCCTTCACCTCTCCCTTGGGGGAGAGGTCGGCGCGCAGCGCCCGGTGAGGGGCCTCTCCCACGCCTCTGGCGCCTCGGCTGTATTTCCCCCTAAGCCCTTCTCCGTTGGGGCCTCTTCACCGCTCCGCAAGGGCGTCCATAGCTAGGATTTGCTTCGATCTTGCGCAAGCCGGAGGCAAGCCAGCCCATGTTCGAGGCGGTCAGCACGCCCCAGTCCCTGCCAGCGGGTTCGCCCCGGCCGCCCCTGCCGCTGGGCGCTTGGCTGGTGCTGGGCTGGCGGCTGAAAACCTGGGCGCTGCTGGGGGCGCTGGCCGGCGGATTGGCGGTGATCCTGGCCGGGCAGCTGCTGACCCCGAGCTATCGCGCCAATGCCCAGATCTTCATCGATCCGCAGAACCTGCAAGTGCTCGAGCGCGACCTGTCTCCCTCCACCGCCGCCGGCGATGCCGGGGTGGTGCTGATCGAGAGCCAGGCCCGCGTCATGGCCTCCGATGCCGTGCTGCGCGCCGCCGCCGCGCAGCTTGGGTTGGAAGACGACCCCGAATTTGTCCGCCCGCCCAATCCGCTGCGCGCTTTCCTCGAAGCCTCCTCCGACGCCCCGCGCGACGATCTGGGCCGGGCCGTGCTGGCGCTGGGCAAGGCGGTGCATGTGGTGCGGCTCGATCGCACCTATGTCATCGACGTGCATGCCGAATCGGAAAGCGCCACCAAGGCCGCCGCCATCGCCAATGGCGTGGTCGAGGCCTATCTCGCCCTGCGCGAGAGCCAGCGGGCCGAGCAGGCCGGCCGCGCTTCCGCCGCGCTGGGCGGCCGTCTGGCGCAATTGCTCGCGCGCCTCCAGGAAGCCGAGAACGCCGTCGAGACCTTCCGCACCGCCAATGGCATTGTCGAGGCCGGCGGCCGCCCCCTCACCGAAACCCGTGTCGGCCAGACCGACGCGGCCCTGCTCGCTGCCCGAAACAGCGTCGAGGTGGCGGGCATTCAACTCCGCCAGCTTCGAGTACTCGCCGCCGACCCCGAGCGCATCATCGCCGCGCCCGAGGCCCTGGGCTCGCCCGAAATGACGCGCCTGCACGCCGAGTGGCAGGCCGCCGCCGCCGATATCGCCATTCTCGGCGCCACGCTGGGCGCGCGCCATCCGCGCCTGCTGGTGGCCGAGGAGCGTCTGGCCACCATCCGCGCCGCCATTCGCGGCGAGGCGGGCCGGCTGGTCACCGCGGCCGAACTTGCGCTTCAGCGCGCCGGCGATAACGAGGCGGCGCTTGCCGCCCGGATGCAAGCCGCCACCGCCCAATTGCAGGACGATGATGCCAGCCGCATCCGCCTGCGCCAGCTCGAACGCGAGGCCGAGGCCAGCCGCGCCATCTATGAGGACGCGCTGTTGCGCTCCCGCGAAACCGCCGAGCAGGCGGCGGTCGATACAATCAACGCCCAGGTGGTGTCCCCGGCCGTGCCGCCGCTCGAGCGCAATTTTCCGCCCCGGCTGGGCCTTCTGCTGCCGCTGGGCCTGGCCGCAGGTCTGTGCGCAGGGGCCGGGCTGGGCTTTGTCCGCCTCGGCCGGGAGGTGGACAAATGAACCGGCGCGGCACGCTGGCGGGCCTGGCCAGCCTCTCGGCGGCTCCGCTGCTGCGCGCCGCCGAGCCCGGCCATATGGATATCGCCGGCAATCGCCTCACCTGGAATGGTGCGCCCCTGCGGCTGGCGGGCATCGCCATGGGCGATCCGGTCTATATCCGCGCCGGGCGCAGCATTTACGACTATGCGGTGGTGGCGCGCGACTGGGCCGCCAATTGCGTGCGCATCAGTGTCCATCCCGGCCATTGGCGGCTCGATCCAGGCCTGATGATGCAGCTTTTGCACACCGATATCGTCGCGGCCCGCGTGCAGGGGCTGTTCGTCATTGTCGACTGGCACGCCATCGGCTTTCCCGGCCTCTACCAGCCGCAGCCCCCGCCGGAATGGGGCCTGCCCGCCGATGCCTATCTGTCCACCGTCGAGGAAGCCATTGCCTTCTGGCGCGGCATGGCCCGGCTTCATGGCGACGATCCGGCCATCCTGTTCGAATTGTGGAACGAGCCGGTGGGCGACGCGCGCCATTGGCGTTCCGACGGCGCCCATTGGCCTCTGTTTCGCGCCGCCTGGCAGGAGATCACCGCCGAAATCCGCGATCTGGCCGATACCATCCTCCTCGCCGCCGGTGGGCGCTGGGCCCATGATCTGACCGGCCCCGCCGCCGAACCCCTGCCCGATCCGCGCACCGCCTATGCCTGGCATGCCTATCCCAATGAAGATCGCGACCGGCCCGATCGCTGGTTTTCCAGCCTCGGCACCCTGCCGCAAACCCATCCCATCGTCGTCACCGAATGGGGCTTCTGCCCCGATTGCGCCTCCGATCTGCGCGGCGGGCTCGACGATTTCGCCATTCCTTTCACCCGCGACGTGCTCGACGCCCTGGGGCTGGGTTTCACCGCCTGGTGCTACAGTGCTGGTGCCAGCCCCGCCCTTCTCGCCCCCGACGGCACGCCCTCGGCCTATGGCCGCTTCCTGCGCGATTATCTCAGGGCCGACTGGTGAGCGGGGCGGCGCGCTTTTCCGGCCTCTTCGTCGCCCTTGCTCTCCTCGCGCTCTGGACCCAGGCCCAGCCCTTCGCCAGTCTCTCCAGCCATGGCGTGCTCGACGATCCCACCCAATCCAGCCCGCTGCGCCGCAATCTGACCCTGCTTATCCTTGCCCTGTTCCTGGCGCTGGTCTGGCGGCGTGGACGACTGGATCAGCTCCGGCACGCCATGGGCTGGCTGGTGCCGCTGCTTTTTGCCTGGTTCGCCTTTTGCGCCCTGCTGGGCGCCAGCCCCGGCCTGGCGCTCAACCGGCTGGCGTTGGCCGGCATCACGCTGGCCATCGCCTTCTGCCTGCCCCTGGTGTTCGAGCGCCTCGGCGATTTCGTCCTCGTCCTCGGCCTTGCCGCCAGCCTCGCCGTCGCCCTTTGCTTTCTCGGCGTGCTGTTCGTGCCCGATCTGGCCATTCATTCGCTGCGCGACGCGGTTGAGCAGGGGCTGGCCGGCGATTGGCGCGGCATGTTCCGCCACAAGAACGACCTGGCGCCCATGAGCGTGCATTTCATCCTTGTCGGCCTCCTGCTCCGGCAAATGGGCTGGCGCTTCTGGGGCCTCGCGCTCATGGCCGGCGCGCTCGCGCTTTTGCTGCTCTCGGGCGGCAAGACCTCGGCGCTGCTGCTGGTGCCTGCCCTCATCGGCGCCATGGCCCTGCTGCGTCTGGGCGATCGGGCGGGCGCTGCGCTCGTGCTGCTTCTGGTGGGCGGGCTGGCGCTGGTCACGCTGGGCGGCGTCGCCTTTCCACCCCTTACCGCCCTGGTCGCGCATCTGCCCGATCCCAGCTTCACCGGCCGCAGCGATATCTGGCGGCTGGGCCTGGAAGCTGCTGCCGCAAGGCCGATCACCGGCTATGGCTATGCGGTGTTCTGGGATACCGGCGTCACCTATGCCGTGGCCGGCAGTGGCGACACCGCCGCCCAGGTCTCCCATGCCCATAACGGCTTTGTCGAAAACGCCCTTGCCGCCGGCCTGCCCGGCCTCGTGCTGGTGCTGGCCTTCACCCTTCTTGCCCCGCTGGGCCATATCGCCGCCATTCGGCCCCGCTGTGCCGATCCGAAGGCCCGCGCCTTCCTGCAATTCCTCGTCGCCAACTGGCTTTTCGTGCTGATGAGCGCCAGCCTGGAATCGGTGCTGTTCAATCGTGGCGATTCCATCTGGTTCACCGGCCTTCTGGCGCTGGCCTGCCTGCGCTACTGGTCCGGGGCGGAGCTTGCGCCATGAGCCGCGTCCTCCAGCTTCTCAGCCACGCCGAGCCCGGTGGCGTCCTCACCCTTGCCGCCAGCGTAGGAGAGGGGCTCGAAGCGCATGGCCATCGCGTCGACACCCGCAATTTGCGCGATCATGGCGGGGAGATCGCGCGCAGCCTGCTCTCGGGCCGCTACGATGCCGTCATTTCCTACCAGGTGGCGGCGAGCCTTGCCGGCGCGCTTCTGGGCCGGGCAGGGGGGGTGCCCATCCGCATCACCCAGATCACCGCCATTCCTTCGGCCATGCGGCCCCATTGGCGCTGGCTCGACAGGTTTTTCGGCACGCTGGGTCTGCATACCGCCATTGTCGCCAATTCCGCCGCCACCGCCGAAACACTGGCTGCCCATCCCGCCGCCTATCGCGCCCGGCTGCGCCTCATTCCCCATGGCGTCATGCCGCTACCCAAGGGGCGGGGAGACGATTGGCGGCAAAAGCTGGGCATAGCGCCTGATGCGCCGCTTCTGGTGAGCGCAGGCCGCCTTGCGCCACAGAAAAACCAGCGCCTCCTTCTTCCCGTCTTGAAGGATTTCGCGCCGGCCCACCTCGTGCTTGCCGGGGAGGGCCCCCTGCATGGCCCCCTCCATGCCGAGGCGGCCAGGCTCGGCGTTGCCGGCCGCCTGCACCTGGTCGGCAATCTCGATGCCGCCACGCTTGCCGATCTCTTCGCCGCCGCCGACCTCTTCGTCTTCCCCTCGGTCTGGGAGAGTTTCGGCCTTGTCGCCGTCGAGGCCGGTCTGGCAGGCCTGCCCATCCTTGCCGCCGATCTGCCCGTGCTGCGCGAAGTGCTGGCCCCGGCGGCCGTGGCTTTCGCGCCGCTGGACAGCTCCGAAGCCTGGGCCGCCGCGCTGCGCCATATGCTGGCCCATTACCCATCGCCGGCCCGCCGCCGCGCCGCCGCCGAGGCGCTTCAGGTCGCCCATGGCGTGCCGGCCATGATCGAGGCCTATTGCCGCCTTCTCGCCAGCCATTGAGCGCCGCCCAGCAGGTCGTGCCGCAGCACCAGCGCCAGCGTCGCCAGCACCACGGGCAGGGCGGCCCACCACCACCCCAGCGGGGCCAGTGCCGTCCCCGCCAGACCTGCACCCACACAGATGGGCAGCGTCTCGATCACCACCTTTGCCTGCACCGGCAACAGCCGCGTCCGGCGATCCGCCAGCATCAGGCTGGCCAGCCCCGCCGCCTGCGCGCCCAGATAGGCCGCCGCCGCCCCCGTCACCCCAAGTCCGGGCACCAGCAGCAGCGCCAGCCCCACCCCTGCCGCCAGCATGACCAGGCTCGAGACCACCTCGCGCCCCGCGCCGCCGGCAAAATAGATCGCTTGGGCGAAGTAATAGGCACGCAGGCTCAGAAGCGCCGTGCCGATAACGATCAGTTCCAGCAGTCCCGGGGGCGCGGCGGCGAAATCGGGGCCGAGCAGCAGCCTGATCAGCATCGGTCCCAGGGCCATCCAGCCGGCAATGCCCAGCAGTATCAGGCTCCACAGCGTCGCAAAGGCCCGTTCGAGCGCCATGGCGCGCTCCGTCCCCGGGCCGGTGGCCTTGGCGCGCGACATATAGGCGGCGGCCACCGCCTCGCCCACCACCACGAAGCTCTGTCGCACCAGATCGGCGATGGCGCCATAAAGCCCCACCAGCGCCGCTCCCGCTAGCCCGTCCAGCAGCAGCCGGTCGAAATGCAGCGCCAGCGCCGCGGCGGCAAAGGCGAGCACCAGCGGCGCGCCGAACCGCGCCAGGCCCCTCATGTCCCCGCGCTCGGGCGCGGCGATGCCCGCCCGTGGCAGCGCCAGCAGGATCGGCAGCCCCGCCAAGGCCTGCCCCAGCCCCACCGCAGCCAGCAGCATTGGCGCCGAGGGCGCTATCCACAGCGTCGCCCCGCCCAGCACCAGCATGGCCAGGCCCCGGACCAGCCCTGCCAATGCCATCGCGCCCACCATCAGCCGCGCGCGGCCGATTTCCACGGCGGCGGCGTAGATGACGAAGCCGGCCAGCAGTGCCGCCAGCGCCAGCCCGTCGGCCAGCGCCAGCAGGCCCAGCCCCATGGCGGCGGCCAGGCCCAGCCCCGCCGCGCCGGCCATCATGCCGAGCAGGGCCAGCAGCGCCCCGGCCAGGCGCGCCGCCCGCTCCGGCGCATAAAGTCCGAAATGCGCCTGGATCAGCCATTGGAACAGGGTGGCGAAGACGATGTAGCCGCCGGCAAAGCCGATGAGATAGCCGCCATAGACCGCCGGGCTCGCCAGCCGCGTGAACAGGGCGATGGCGCCCAGATTGAGCGCCGCCGCCCCCAGCCTTGACGCCAGATAGATCACGGCATCCCGGTTCATCGGCGAATATTGGGGTAGTAGAATATCATAAGTATATCTCTGGCCAATTAACCCGAAAACCGCGTTCCCCATGACAATATTTCTGCAAAAGGACAAAAGAACATTAAGTTGATCTTGTGGTCTCGTTGTCATGTCGGTTCTTCAGATCCAATATTCGTCGCCGGTGGTCATGCTGGTCAGGGCCATGGAGGGTGGTGGCGCCCAGCGCGATGCCATCGAACTGGCCAATGGCCTGCATGCGGCGGGCCTGCCCGTGGTCATCGCCACGCTCAATGCCGCCGGGCCCCTGCGCCGCCACGTCCTGCCCGGCCTGCCCTTCATCGATCTGGGCGCCGGGGAGCCCCTGCGCATGGCTCGCGCCGCCCCGGCCCTGCGCCGGCTGATGCAGGATGTGCGGCCAGCCGCCATCGTCGCTTCGGAAGTGGCGGCCAATTGCCTGCTGGTGCATGCCGCATTGGCGCTGCCCAGGGCGGCGCGCCCGCGCATCGTGCTGCGCGAGGTGGCCGTGCCCAGCGCCGCGCGCCATGCCGATCCCTATTGGCAGAACCGGCTGGCCTATCGGCTGGCGCCCTGGTTCTATCCCCGCGCCGACCGCGTCGTCAGCCTCACCGCCGGGGTGCGCGAAGAGCTGATCCGCCAGTGCCGGGTGGCCCCCGAGCGCGCGGTCAATCTGGGCACCAATGCGGTGCTGACCGAATTGCGCCTGGCCAGCCTGGCCGGTGCCGAGGCGCGCCTGCCCGGAGAGATCGTTGCCATTGGCCGGCTCTCGCCGGAAAAGGATTTCGCCAGCCTCATCGCCGCTTTTTCCGTCCTGCGCGACGAGCGGCTGGTGCATCTGACCATTCTGGGCGAGGGGCCCGAGCGCCCGGCGCTGGAGCGGCTGGTGCGGGTACTCGACCTCGAGGATAGCGTTTCCATGCCCGGCTTCGTCGACGAGCCGGTGACATTCCTGGCCCGCGCCGCCCTGTTTGTCTCCGCCTCCCGGCATGAGGGCTTCGGCAATGCCATCGTCGAGGCCCTGGCCTGCGGTACCCCGGTGGTCGCCACCGATGTGCCCCATGGCCCGCGCGAAATCCTGGTCGATGGCCAATGCGGGCGACTGGTGCCGCCGGGCAATCTGCATGCCCTCATCGCCGGCATGCGCCTGGCGCTCGATACCCCGCCCGATCGAAGCGCCCTGCGCCGCCGCGCCGCCGATTTCACCACCGAGCGCGCTGTTTCCCGCTTTCTGGCCCTGCTGGCCGATCTCGATGTGGGGAGGCGGCCATGAAGCCCGGCTTCCTGCCCGGCCTGTCCCGGCGCCTGGCGCGCGCTATCCCCTTCCGGCCCCATCGCTGGCGGCTGGCGCAGCCGGTCGTTTCCTTTTCCTTCGATGATTTTCCCGCCTCGGCGGCGCGGCATGGCGCCAGCCTGCTCGAAGCCCATGGCGCGCGCGGCACCTTTTATTTCGCCGATGCCCTGGCCGGGGGAACGGAAAATGCCCAGCCGATTGTCACCCCGGCCGAGGTGGCGGCGCTGGCGGCGCGGGGCCACGAGATCGGCGGCCACACCCACGGCCATGCCGATGTCCAGCAGGTTTCACCGGCCTTTCTACACGCCGAAATCACCGCCAACAATGCCGCCATCGCCGCTTTGGCCGGCCGCGCGCCCCGCTCGTTCGCCTATCCCTTCGGCATCGTCTCGCTGGCGGCCAAGCATCGTCTTGCCCGCCACTATGCCGGGCTGCGCGGCATCCAGCCCGGCATCAATCGCGGCTGGATCGATCTGGCCCATCTGCGCGCCGAGGAGCTCTACGACCAAAGCCTCACGCCGCTTCGTCTCGATACCCTGCTTGACGATCTGGCCCGGCGCGGCGGCTGGCTGATCTTTTATACCCACGACGTGCGCAACCATCCCTCGGCCATCGGCTGCTCGCCGCTGTTCATGGCCATGGTGCTCGAACAGGTCCGGCGCCGCGGCCTGCCCATTCAAACCATCGCCGCCGTCCTCGCCGCCATGGGCACGGAGCGGGCATGATGGCCTCCGGCATCGCCCCCATGCGCTGGCAGGACGCGCCCGAAATCGCGGCGCTGTTTTATCGCGTCTTTCGCAAGGGCCAGACGCCGCCTCCCAAATTTGTCGATTATCTGCGCGCCGTGTTCCTGGCCGCCCCCCAATATGACGAGACGCAGGCGAGTTTCTTCTATCGCGATGGCGAGGGGGTCGTCGCCGCCGCCCTGCTGGTCGTTCCCATGCAGATCAGATGCGGCGAGCGGGTGTTTGTCGGGCGGCTGGCGAGCAATTTCATGGCCGATCCGGCCCGGCCTTCGCGCGGCGCGGCGGGGCTGGTGATGGGCCTGCGCCCACGCAATCAGGAGTTCTGCTTTTCCGACAGTTGCAACGCCGCCAGCGCCGATCACTGGCGGGCGCTCGGCTGTGAAGTGCTGCCGCTGCAAAGCCTGGACTGGCGGCGCGTTTTTCGCCCCGGTCAATGGCTGGTCGCGCGCTTCGCCTCCCGCCTGCCGCCGTGGCTGGTGCCGCTGCTGCGCCCTCTTGACGCCCTGCTGCGCCGTCTCGTTCCCGGCCTTGGCGCCGCTGGACCGGCAGCGGGCCAGCCCATGCCGCTCGACGCCTTCATCGCCGAGGCGCCGGCCCTGCTCGATCGCTTCACCCTGCGCCCGGTCTGGGGCGAAGATGAGTTGCGCTGGCTGCTGGCCATGGCCGCCCTCAATACCGTCGATGGCCCCCTGCAATGCCGACAGCTGCGGGACGGCGCGGGCGCGCTTCTGGCCTGCACGCTGTTCTATGCCCGCCGGGGCGGGGTGGCCCGCGTACTCAATTGCCTGGCCCGCCCCGGCGCCGAGGCCGCCATGCTGGACGATCTCTTCGCCCATCTCGATGACCAGGGCTGCGCCGGCGTCAGGGGCATGGCCCAACCGTTCCTGATGCCCGCGCTCTGGGCGCAGCGCTTCATCGGCTTCGTGCCGCGCGGCGCCTATGGCTTTTCCACCCGCCACTCCGATATCATCGCGGCCATCCACCGGGGCGATGCCTATCTCGGCGGGCTCATGGGGGAGGACTGGAGCCGCCTCCTGCGCGATTTTCTCGATTGAACCGCCGGCCGGCCCGCGCCAATCTGCGCGCCCGGCCACGACCATGATCCCGACCATGCCCGCTTCGCCCAGCCCCTCAGTCCCGCGCCTTGCCGTCGTCGACATTGCCCGCGGCGTCGCCATCATCGCCATGATGGCCTATCATTTGTGCTGGGATCTCTCCTATTTCCGTTTCATCGCTCCCGATGTGGGGCGCGACCCGGTCTGGGTGGTCATTGCCCGCAGCATCCTCTTCGCCTTCATGGCGCTGGTCGGGGTCGGGCTGGTACTGGGCCATGGCCGGGGTGTGCGCTGGGCCCGTTTCTGGCGGCGCTGGCTGTTCGTGCTCGCCGGCGCACTGGCCATAACCCTGGTCACCTGGTTCGCCTTTCCCGAGAGCTACGTCTATTTCGGCGTGCTCCATGCCATCGCGATGACCAGCCTGCTGGCGCTGCCCTTCGTGCGCACCGCGCTCTGGCTGCCCATTGTCGTCGCCCCGCTCGTCATCCTGCTGCCGCTGGTCTTTTCCGATCCCTTCTACAATGAGCGGGCCTGGTCCTGGATCGGCTTCTGGCAGGTGCCGCCCCCGGCCAACGATCTGGTGCCGGTCTTTCCCTGGCTGGGCGTGGTCCTGCTCGGCATTGTCGCCGCAAGGCTGGTGCTGGCCTCCCCGCTGGTCGCGCGCCTCGCCGCCATCCAGCCGCGAACCCGCCTGCCGCGCCTCCTGGCTTGGTTGGGCCGGTGGAGCCTGCTCGTCTATCTGCTGCATCAGCCCATTCTCTTCGGCCTCACCGCCGCCGTCGCCGGCCTGTTGCAGCCGGGCCTGGCCATGCGCGATACCGATTTCCTGCGCTCCTGCCAGGTGAGCTGCGAGGCGGGCGGCACGACGCCAGGGCTCTGCGTCACCTATTGCCAATGCGGTCTGGAGGGGGTGAAGCGCAACGATCTGTGGTCCGCCATGACCACCGGCATGGTCACTGCCGCCGAGCAGGCTCTGCTCGACGCGCAGAACCGGCAATGCTCGGTGCTCATCTATCCCGAGCTCGACCGGGGCGAAGCGGACGACGCCGCGCTTTAGATCGGCATTCTTTGCATTTTTTGCCTAGATTCGATCTTGAATGGCAGGGCGAACCGGGGTTCATTATCCGGGCGAGTTGATTTGTCCGGAATCAGGGCGAGCTGGCCTCCCAACCCTTTCGGACCCCACACATTTTTGAAGTCTGGATAGTTCCTTGACCACCGACAAGGCTGGCCGCGTCCGATCACGCGGCGATGCACGGGCGCATGTGGCTGCGGCGCATGCTGGTAAGGCCATGGGACCGCTGCGGCGGATCACCCTCTATTCGTTCCGCCATCCCTGGCAGGCTGGCGCCGCTATCGGCGCCACCATCACCGCCGCCGTGCTGCAATTGATGATTCCCCGCCTTCTCGGCCTGGCGGTCGATCAGGCCCAGGGCATTCTCACCGAGGCGGTGGCAGGCGCCGAACAGGCGCTGCTGTGGAGTGCGCTGCTGCTGCTGTGCGTCTCGGTGGCGCGCGGTTTCTTCACCCTGGTCCAGAACTATTATTCGGAATCGGTGGGCCACCACGTCGCCTATGAGCTGCGCCTGGCCTTCTACGACAAGGTGCAGCGCCTCTCTTATTCCTACCACGACAAGGTCCATACCGGCGATCTCATCACCATCGGCCTGCTCGATCTCGATGGCCTGCGCATGTTCTTTTCCACCGGGCTGGTGCGCATGGTGCTGCTTTCGGTGCTGATCGGGGTGGGGGCCTATATGCTGCTCTCCACCGATTTCCTGCTGGGTCTGCTCGCCCTGAGCTTCGTGCCCTTCGTCGCCTGGCGCTCTTCGGTTGCCCAGCTTACCTTGCGCAGCACCTGGCTGGTGCTGCAGAAAAAGCTCTCGGCGCTGACGCGGGTGATGGAGGAAAACCTGGGTGGCATCCGCGTGGTGCGCGCCTTTTCCGGGCAGAAATTCGAGCTGGCCAAGTTCGACGCCGCGTCCACCGAGGCGCTGGAGCTGGCCCATGATCGCGTCCGCATCCGCGTGCGCAACACCAGCGCGATGACCTTTTCCTTCTTCATCGCCATGGGGCTGGTGCTCTGGTTCGGCGGCAACAAGGTCATTGCCGGTGAGATGAGCGTGGGCACGCTGGCCAGCTTCCTCACCTTCATGACCATTTTGCAGATGCCGGTGCGCCAGCTCGGCCTGATGGTCAATTCCTTTGCCCGCGCTTCCACCTGCGGCGAGCGCTTCTATGGTTTCCTCGATACCCCGCTGGCCATCGCCGATGCGCCCGGCGTACCCGATCTTGCGGTCACCCAGGGAACGCTGCGTTTCGAGGATGTGCGCTTCACCTATGAGGGGGCCACCCACCCGACGCTGGATGGGGTGAGCTTCGAGGCGCGCGCTGGCGAAACCATCGGCATCGTCGGCGCCCCCGGCAGCGGCAAGTCCACGCTCGCCCATCTCATTCCCCGCTTTTACGATGTCACTTCCGGCCGCATAACCATAGACGGGCAGGATGTCAGTCAGGTGTCACTGCAATCGCTGCGTCGCGCCGTTGCCGTGGTGCAGCAGGACAGTTTCCTGTTCACCACCACCATCGAGAACAACATCGCCTATGGCGATCCCTGGGCCAAGGAGCGCAAGATCGAGAAGGCCGCGGAAAGCGCCCAGTTGCACAATTACATCATGGGCCTGCCCGCCGACTACGAAACGGTGGTGGGCGAGCGCGGCGTCTCGCTTTCGGGCGGCCAGCGCCAGCGTCTTTCCATCGCGCGCAGCCTCGTGCTCAAGCCCGCCGTCATGGTGTTCGACGATTCCACCGCCGCCATCGACGCCGGCACCGAGCATCGCATCCGCAGCGCCATCAGGCGCTATGCCGCAAACCGGGTCACCATCGTCATTTCGCATCGCCTCAGCTCGCTCCTGCATGCCGACCGCATCCTTTTCCTGGAGAATGGCCGCATCCTCGAACAGGGCACGCATGAGGAGCTTCTGGCCCTCAACGGCCGCTATCGCGCCCTTTATGACCTTCAGACCCGTCCCACGGAGGATGTGGAAATGGGGAGTGCCGCCCAATGAGCGCCGTTGATGATGATGATCGCGAACTGGCCGCCTTTCCCGGCCAGCGCCCGCCCCGCGCCAGCGTGGGCTCGCATCGCGTGGAAGAAGAGATTTTCGGCAAGGCCTATGATCCGCAGACCGTGCGGCGCATCTGGGCTTTCGTGCGCCCCTATCGCCTGCGCATCTATGGCTCGGTCCTGGCGGTGCTGGTGTTCACCGCCACGCAACTCGCCATTCCGCTCATCATCGGCAATGCCATCGACAGCGGCATGGCCCGGGGCGGCAATTCCGCCAATCTGCTCTGGGCGGTCATTGCCTTCGCCATTGCCATCACCGTCAATTTCGGCGCCTCCTGGGTGCAGGAAAGCCAGGTCGGGCGCGTGGCCGAGCATGTGCTGTTCGACATGCGCCGGGCCATGTTCGCCCAGCTCCAGCGCGTGTCGCTGAGCTTCATGGACAAGACCGAGGTGGGCCGGCTGATGAGCCGGCTCCAGGGCGACGTCAATTCCATGCAGGAATTTCTCGAAACCTCGGTGATTTCGGTGGGCGACGTGGTGCTGCTGGTCGGCATCGTGGTGGTGCTGCTCACGCTCGATTTCCGCCTCGGCCTGCTCACCCTATCCACCATGCCGGTGCTGTTCGTGGTGCGGCTCTTCTGGCTGCCGCCGGCCAAGCGCGCCTTCTGGGCCGCCCATGAATCCAATTCGGTCACCAATGGCGCCATGGCCGAGGGCATCAATGGCGTGCGCACCGTGCAGAACCTGGATCGCCAGAAGGTCAATTTCGACCTCTATGACGACAAGGCCTACACCAATATGCAGACCCAGCTCACCGGCTCGCGCTATGCGCAGGTCATGGTGCCGATCGTCGATAGCCTCACCGGCATCGCCATGGCCATCGTCGTGGTGGTGGGCGGCTCGCTGGTGCTCAATGGCAGTCTGGAGATCGGCGTCATCGTCGCCTTCATCTTTTACATCCAGCGCTTCTTCGACCCCATTCGCTCGCTGACCATGCAATATTCCATCATGCAGCGCGCCATGACATCGGGCCGCCGCATCACCGAAGTGCTCGACCTGCCCACCACCATCACCGACAAGCCCGATGCCGTGACGCTGAC
>NZ_JAUCDN010000061.1:0-13555 GCF_034675085.1 Devosia sp. | reverse complement strand
AGCTGGGCCGCCTTCCGCCAGCGGCTCGATGCCCACGCCATGACCGGCCTGCTCGCTCAGATCGACAGCGAAGGCCAGGTCGCCCTGGCCGAAGGCAAGAGCAAGCACGCCTATGCCCTCCAGGCGCTGGGCCTATCGCTCACCGCTACCGGCTTTCCCCGGGACGGCGCCATTCGCGACGCTGCCGCCCTGCTCGATGAGGTCATCGGCAAGGCGCTGGTGCTTTACCGCCAGAATGCGCCCGGCAAGGCGCGGCTAAACTGATCAAGGGCGTGCATCCCACCTTGCAATCGCCACGATTGTCGGCAGGATTCGCGCATCATCCGGAGGAACGCCATGTCCCTGACCAGAAGCCTGCCCGCCGCCCTTTGCATCACCCTTGCCGCCCTCCTCCCGGCGGGAGCGCAAGAGGAGGCGACAAGCGTTCCGCAGGCGGCTTCCGCCAGCCTCACCCTGACGCTTGAAAGCTCTGGCGATATCGAGCGCAAACTCGCCCTCTATCAATGCGACGAAGGACCGGCGCTGACGGTCTATTATATCAACGCCGCGCCCAATTTCCTCGCCATCGTTCCGGTGGATGGGCAGAACCATGTATTTGCCGCCGCCCTTTCGGCTTCGGGCGCCCGTTATGTATCAGGCCCCTATGAATGGTGGAGCAAGGGGGGCGATGCGACGCTGCGCGATCTGACGCAGGACGAGGACGCCGCTCCGCTTGCCCAATGCACCGAATCCAGCAATACGCCCTGAGCAGCCCCTAAAATCGAGGCGTCTCGCCCATGAGCATGCTGATCTCGTCTCTGATGTTCATCGCACTTCTGGCCGTATCGATGGCCCATTTCCTCTGGGCCCTCGGCCGCACCTGGCCGATAAGGGACGAGAAGCTCCTGGCCCAGACCGTGGTGGGCTTTCGCGATATCGAACGCATGCCGCCCCGCCTTGCATCTTTCGGGGTGGCGCTGGCCGCCCTGGCCGCCGGAATCTTCGGCCTGGCGCTGGCCGATCATGACAGCGGCGGGCATGCCATGACACTGTTCGGCCTGCTTGCCAGCCTGCCTTTCCTCGCGCGCGGGCTCGTCGGCTATACCGCCTGGTGGGTCGAAAAGACACCCGAGCCCAGCTTCCGTTTCAACGACCGCCGGGTCTATTCCCCGCTCTGCCTGCTGTTGGGACTGGGCTTCATCGCCCTTTCCATATTGCGGCTGGTCTAACCCGCCGGAACCAGCGCGACTACCGTGCGCGGCGGCAGGACCACGGTACGCTCCGAGAAGGACACTTCACCCAGATCGTCCGAAACGATACCAAGGCTCCACTCGCCCTCAGGCAGATGCGCCACCACCGGCTCGATCCGCCGATTGAACCAGACCAGAACCGCGTCGTCCTTGTAGCGCAGCAACATGCCGAGCGCCGAAGCGCCTGAATCGTTCCAATCGCCCTCGTTCATTTCCCGGCCGTCGGCATGCAGCCAGACGACGTCGCGCACGCCATGGCGCTCCTGCCCGCTCATGAAATGATCATGGGTAATCGCCGGGTGGGCGTGGCGGAACGCGTTGATTGCCGCGACGAAATCCACCAAGGCGCCATCGGCGGCTTCCCAGTCGAGCCAGGTAATTTCATTGTCCTGCGCATAGGCATTATTGTTGCCCTGCTGGGTGCGGAACATTTCGTCCCCTTGCTGCAGGAGCGGCAAGCCGCGCGAAAGGAACAGCGTGGCCAGCAGCGCGCGCACATCGCGCTTGCGCCCGGCGACAATGGCCGGATCGTCGGTTTCACCCTCCACGCCGCAATTCCACGAGGCATTATTGTTGTGCCCGTCGCGGTTGTCCTCGCCATTGGCCTCATTGTGCTTGTCGTGATAGCTGACCAGATCGCGCAGGGTGAAACCGTCATGCACGGCGAGGAAATTCACCCCATGGCTGGGCTTGCGCCCGGCATGGTCGAAAATCTCCGCCGAGCCGGAAACCTTGCCGGCCAGCGCCCCGATCTTGCCATCGTCGCCGCGCCAGAATTCGCGGATTTCGTCGCGATACGTATCGTTGTGCTCGCGGAATTCCTTGCCGAACTGCCCCAGCGCATAGCCGCCCGGCCCCGGATCCCAGGGTTCGGCCACCAGAATGCATTGGCTCAGCACCGGATCGGACTTGATCTTTTCCAGCATGACCGCATCGGGGTTGAACCCCGGCTCGCGTCCAAGCACTGTCGCCAGATCGAAGCGGAAGCCGGAAACGCCCATCTCCTCGACCCAGTAGCGCAGGCTGTCGATCACCAGCCTCTGCACCGCCGGATGATCGCACTGCAAGGTGTTGCCGGTGCCGGTATCGTTGACCAGCACCTGTTTTCCATCCACCTCGACGAAGCGGTAATAGGTGCGCGCATCGAGCCCCATCAGGCTCAGCATCGGCCCGGCTGAATCGCCTTCGCCGGTGTGATTGTAGACAACGTCGAGGATCACCGAGATGCCGTTCTTGCGGTATAGATCGGTCATATTGCGCAATTCATGCGGGCCTCGCGGCGCCAGCCGCGGATCCACCGCCGAATAGGCCACCGGATTGTAGCCCCAGGCATTGGTCAGCCCCAGCGCCGGCAGATGGCCCTCATCGATCCAGGCGGCGGTGGGCATCAATTGCAGCGTATCCACCCCGATATATTTGAGATGATCGATGACCCGCTGGGTGGTGAGCGCCGCGATGGTGCCGCGCAGCGGCCCCTGCACGCTGGGATGGCGCATCGTATAGCCGCGCACATTCATTTCGTAGAACAGGCTGGGCGCCTTCTTGCGTGGCAGCACCTTGTCTTCATTGCTGCCGACGACGATGGCCTTGGGCACCAATGGGGCCGTATCCACCGCCTCAGCGCGATCGAGCCGCAGGCGCGGCGAACGCACGAACACCCGGTCGAGGCGGCGCGCATAAGGATCGACCAGCAATTTCATCGGGTCGAAGAAATAGCCCTGGTCGGGATCATAGGGCCCATCGGCCCGCAGGCCATAACGCGTGCCGGCGCCCAGGCCCGAAACCAGTCCGGCCCAGATATTGTCGGCGCGCACATCCAGCTCGAACCGGTCGGTTTCCTGGTCCTGCTCATCGAAGATCGACACGAAAAGCCGGGTAGCGCTTTCCGAATAGACGGCGAAATTGACGCCGTCAGCAGTAATGGTCGCGCCAAGCTGCGCGACGCTGCCCCCTTGGGGGATCAATTGGGGTTTCATGAACAGACCGGTTTAGGTGATGACGCTGGGACCGCTCCGCCCGGTGCGCTGACGAACACCGGCCAGTTGCTCGGCGACCGCGATGAGCGGCTCCAGGGCAAGCTGGGTATCCAGATCGTGATGTCCATCCGCAGCCTCGTAGCGCTCGAGATAAAGCCGCAACGTGGCGCCCACCGTGCCGGTTCCCGAAAGGCGCAGAACGACGCGCGAACCGTCTGTAAAGCCGATGCGAATGCCCTGCCGGGCGCTGGTCGAGCCATCCACCGGGTCGTGATAGGTGAAATCGTCGGCATAGGCGACCTGCAGGTCATCGGCCAGGATCTGGCCCTGCAATCCCGGCAATTGCGCGCGCAGGTCATCGACCAGCTTGCTGGCGATGGCAGCGTCGACTTCTTCATAATCGTGGCGGGTATAATAATTGCGGCCATAAATGCGCCAATGGGCGCGCACGATCTCGTCCACGCTCTGTTTGCGCACGGCCAGGATATTGAGCCAGAGCAGCACCGCCCAGAGCCCGTCCTTTTCCCGGACATGGTTGCTGCCGGTGCCGGCGCTTTCCTCGCCGCAAATAGTCACGCGCCCCGCATCGAGCAGATTGCCGAAGAATTTCCAGCCCGTGGGCGTCTCATGCATCTCGATGCCGAGCTTGTCGGCCACCCTGTCGGCGGCGGCGCTGGTCGGCATGGAGCGGGCTATGCCGGCAATGCCAGCCTTATAGCCCGGCGCCAGATGCGCATTGGCCGCCAGCAGCGCCAGTGAATCCGAAGGGGTAACGAAGCGGTTCTTGCCGATAATGAGATTGCGGTCGCCATCGCCATCCGAGGCTGCGCCGAAATCGGGCCCTTCCGGGGTCATCAGCAGATCGTACATATCCTTGCAATAGACGAGATTGGGGTCCGGGTGGCCATCGTTGAACGAGGGCGAGGGCACGCCATTGACCACCGTGCCCTTGGGCGCGCCCAGCAGGCCTTCAAGAATGGCGTGGGCATAGGGTCCGGTCACCGCATGCATGGCATCGAACGTCATGCGGAACCCCGAAGCGAACAACTCCCTGATGGCGTCGAAATCGAACAGCGTCTGCATCAGCGCAGCATAATCGGCTACCGGGTCGATCACCTCGACCACCATGTCGCCGACCTTCTGCGCACCCAGTCGGTCCAGGTCGATATCGGGGGTGTCGAGCGTCTTGTAGCTGTCGATCACCTTGGTGCGGGCAAAAACCGCATCCGTGATCTTCTCCGGCGCCGGGCCGCCATTGTCGATATTGTACTTGATGCCGAAATCGCCCTCTGGGCCGCCCGGATTGTGGCTGGCCGAGAGCACCAGGCCGCCCAGTGCCTTGTGATGGCGGATGACATGGCTCGCCGCCGGGGTCGAGAGCAATCCCTGCCGCCCCACCAGCACCCGCCCGAAACCATTGGCGGCAGCGATGCGGATGGCCTTCTGGATGGCGACATCATTGTAGAAGCGCCCGTCGCCCCCGATCACCAGCGTCTGACCGGCAACGCCGTCCAGGCTGTCGAAGATCGCCTGGATATAGTTCTCGACATAATTGGGCTGCATATAGACGCTGACGCGCTTGCGCAGGCCCGAGGTTCCCGGCTTCTGGTCGGAATAGGGGGTGGTTTTAATTGTCTGTATCGTCATTTTCGAGCCCCGTAATGGTGGCGTAGAGATCGGCATAGCGCACCGCGCTGGCCTCCCAGGAAACGTCCGATTTCATGCCCCGCCGCTGGATTTTCTTCCACAGCCGGTCATCGCCATAAAGGTGTATGGTCTTGCGGATGGCTTCATAGAGCGCGTGAGCATTGCCCGGATCGAACACCACGCCGGTCGCGACCTCGGCGGCGATTGCCGCCGGATTGGCGTCGATCACCGTGTCGGCCAGCCCGCCGATACGACTGACCACCGGCACGCAGCCATAGCGCAGCCCGTAAAGCTGGGTGAGCCCGCAAGGCTCGAAACGCGAGGGAATGAGGATGGCATCGCACCCGCCCTGCATAAGATGGCTCAACTGCTCGTCATAGCCGGTAATCACCCCCACCTTGCCCGGATGGCGGGCCCAGGCTTCGCGCAGATTGCCTTCGATCACCGGATCGCCCGAGCCCAGAACCGCCAGCCTTCCCCCCAGGTCGACAAGCCCGTCGACGGTCTGGAGCAGCAGGTCCATGCCCTTCTGGTCGGTCAGGCGGCTGACCACGCAAAAAAGCGGCCCGTCCACACCATCGAGGCCGAACCGCTCCGCCACCGCGCGCTTGTTGATATGGCGGGCATGAACGGTATTGGCGGAATAAGTCTGCGCCAGCGCCGGGTCGCGCGCCGGGTCCCAGGCGATGGTGTCGATGCCGTTGAGAATGCCCACCAGCGTATCGGCCCGCCCCTCGAGCAGCCCTTCCAACCCCATGCCGAATTCGGGTGTCCGGATTTCCTCGGCATAACGCGGGCTCACCGTCGTGACGTAATCGGCGCATTCCATGCCCGATTTGAGATAGGAGATACCGCCATAATATTCGACGCCCGCCATGCCGAACGCATGCGGCGGAAGGCGGAGCTGGGAGAATATTTCCGAGCCGAAAAAGCCTTTGAAGGCGATATTGTGGATGGTCATCACCGTCTTCACATGATCGGTGGGACCGAATTTGATATAGGCCGGGGCCAGTCCCGCCTGCCAGTCATGCGCATGGATGATCTGGGGGCGATAACCCTCGACCAGCCCGTGACCCAACTCGGCCGCGACCCAGCCCAGCGCTGCAAAGCGCTTCCAATTGTCCGGCCAGTCCCAGCCATCGGGGCTGACATAGGGGTTGCCGGGCCGGTCATAGAGTTCGGGGGCATCGATCACGATCACGTCGAGCCCTTCGGCCCGCGCCGCGATCAGCCTGGCGCTGGCGCCGAAAAGATCATCCAGCTCCCGTACCACCCGGCCGCCGGTGAGCTTGGCCATCACATCGGGATAGCCCGGCACCAGCGTGCGCATGGTAATGCCCTGCCCCGCCAGCGCCGCCGGCAGGGCCCCCGCAACATCCGCCAATCCACCCGTCTTGATGAGGGGGTAAACCTCGGAAGCCGCCGAAAGAACTTCGATCATCGATCCGCCAGATATTTGTTGACCATCGCCTGGGTGATCAGCGTCACCCCCTCCTCGCTGCGCCGGAACCATTTGGCGTCGAATTCGGGGTCTTCACCCACCACCAGCCCTTCGGGGATGGAGACGCCGCGGTCGATCACCACCTTCTTGAGCCGGGCGCTGCGCGCAACATTGCAATAAGGCAGCACCACCGCTTCATCCAGCACCGAATAGGAATGAACACGGCTGCCGGTGGACAAAAGCGTGCGTTGCAGATGCCCCCCCGAAATGATGCAGTCGCCCGAAACCAGCGAATTGACCGCCGAACCGCGCCGCCCGTCGAAATCATGCACGAATTTGGCCGGCGGGGTGATTTCCGCATAGGTCCAGATCGGCCAGTCGCGATCATAAAGGTCGAGCTGTGGGTTTATGTCGGTCAGGTCGATATTGGCTTTCCAATAGGCGTCCACCGTGCCCACATCGCGCCAATATGCCACCTTTTCATTGCTCGAGCGCACGCAGGAGCGGGTGAACCGATGCGCCCAGGCGGTGCCGTTCTTGACGATATGAGGGATGATGTCCTTGCCGAAATCGCGGCTGGAGCCTTCCGTAGCCGCATCGCGCCGCAACTGCTCCATCAGGAACCGCGTCTCGAACACATAGATCCCCATGCTGGCCAGCGCATAATCGGGCTTGTCGGGAATGCCCGGCGGATCCTTGGGCTTTTCGACGAAATCGACTACGCGGTCGCGTCCGTCCACATGCATCACGCCGAAGCCGGCCGCCTCCATCCGCGGCACTTCCAGGCACCCGATGGTCACATCCGCGCCGGTGTCCACATGCTGGCGCAGCATGATTTCATAGTCCATCTTGTAGATGTGGTCGCCCGCCAGGATGACGATGTAGCGCGCGCCGTAATCCTCGATGATGTCCATGTTCTGATAGACGGCGTCGGCGGTGCCTTCATACCATTGCGTTTCCGAAACGCGCTGGCTGGCCGGGAGCACGTCGAAGCTTTCATTGCGCTCCTGTCGCAGGAAGTTCCAGCCCCGCGACAAGTGGCGGATCAGGCTGTGCGCCTGATATTGCGTCGCCACAGAAATGCGGCGAATGCCCGAATTGATGGCGTTGCTGAGCGCGAAATCGATGATGCGCGACTTGCCGCCGAAATAAACGGCGGGCTTGGCGCGTCGGTCGGTGAGCTCAACGAGGCGCGTCCCACGCCCTCCCGCCAGCACATAGGCCATCGCCTCGCGGGCCAGCGGCGATGGTGCCCTGTAATCAGCCATTCTGCTCCTCCACTCCTGCCCCATCCTCCGGGGGTTTACTCAGATGAGCCGTTCAGTTCGGCTCATGTTTTAAAAATAGCGTCGACAGCGGCGGCAGCATGATCTCGGCCTCTGCAGGCCAGTGCTCCCCCTCCACCGCACGGGCGATCACCGCTCCCTGATTCCCCGTATTGGAGCCCGAGTACCAACCGGCATCGGTATTGATACGCTCCACCCATTTGCCCGCCAGCGGCATGGGAATGCGATAATTGTGACGTGGCACCGGGGTGAAATTGCTCACCACCAGCACCGGATCATGCCCCGGCGCCTTGCGCAGCCAGGCGAAAACCGAGTTCTGGTGGTCATTGCCGATCACCCATTCGAAGCCCTCGGGCTCGCAGTCGCGCTCATGCAGCGCCGGCAATTGCCGATAGGCGGCGTTGAGATCGGCAATCAGCCGGCGCATGCCCTCATGCATGCTGGCATCGAGCAGATACCAGTCGAGCGCCTTGCCCTCGGCCCATTCCTCCCGCTGGGCGAATTCCTGCCCCATGAACAGCAGCTTCTTGCCCGGATGGCCCCACATGAAGGCGTAGTAAGCGCGCAGATTGGCGAATTTCTGCCAGTCATCGCCGGGCATTTTTTCCAGCAGCGACTTCTTGCCATGCACCACCTCGTCATGGCTGAGCGGCAGCACGAAATTCTCGCTGAAGGCATAGACCGTGCCGAAGGTCATGTCGTTGTGGTGGAATTTGCGATGCACGGGCTCGCGGCTCATGAAACGCAGCGTATCGTTCATGAATCCCATGTTCCATTTGAACCCGAAACCCAGCCCGCCGGTATAGGTGGGGTGGCTCACGCCGGGCCAGGAGGTGGATTCCTCGGCGATCATGAAAGCGCCCGGAAACTGCCGGTAGACCTCGGCATTGACGCGCTTGAGAAAGGCAACCGCTTCCAGGTTCTCATTGCCGCCATGCTGGTTGGGCACCCATTCCCCCGGCTGGCGGGAATAATCGAGATAGAGCATCGAGGCCACCGCATCGACGCGCAGCCCGTCAACGTGGAATTTCTCGAACCAGTAGATGGCGTTATTGGTGAGATAGGCCGACACTTCCTTGCGGCCGAAATTGTAGATCGCCGTGTTCCAGTCCGGATGGAACCCCTGGCGCGGATCGGCATGCTCGTAAAGCGCCGTGCCGTCGAAATGGGAAAGCCCATGCGCATCGGTGGGAAAATGCGCCGGCACCCAATCGAGAATGACACCGAGCCCCGCCTCGTGCGCGGCATTGATGAAACGGGCGAGGCCATCGGGCTCGCCAAAGCGGGAGGTGGGCGCATAGAGCCCGGTGGGCTGATAGCCCCAGCTCGGATCGAAGGGGTGCTCACTCACCGGCAACAGCTCGATATGGGTGTAGCCCATGTCGGCGGCATAGGGCACGAGTTGCTCGGCCAACTGGTCGTAGCTCAGAAAGCCGCCATCGGGCCGGCGCCGCCAGCTTCCCAGATGCACCTCGTAGATGGACATGGGTGTGCGTCGCCAATCGTGGCTGGCACGCTCCTGCATGTATTTCTGGTCGGTCCAGGTGAAGGCTGTGGGGTCGGGAACCACCGAGGCGGTGCGCGGCCGCAATTCGGACTGGCGCGCGAAGGGATCAGCCTTGAGCGGGAGCGTCTTTCCGTCTGGCCCGACGATTTCATATTTGTAAATCGTGCCCGTGCCCAGCACGGGGATGAACACCTCCCAGATGCCATTGCGGTTGCGCATGGGGTGGCGGCGGCCGTCCCACTCGTTGAAGAGCCCGACGACACTCACCCGCCGCGCATTGGGGGCCCAGACGGCGAAGTGCGTGCCATGCAGGCCCTCGAACTCCATCTCATGGGCGCCCAGCTTGTCGAACATGCGCAGATGGCTGCCTTCGCCGATATAGTAATCATCCATCGGCCCCAGAACCGGTCCGAAGGAATAGGGATCGAACACATCCCACTCCCCCCCGGCATTGCGGGCACGATAGCGGACAGGCTGGCGCTTGCCCGGCCCGATCTTGCCTTCGAAGAAGCCCGCGGCGTGGCGTGGCACCATATGCCCCAGCGCTTCGCCATCCAGCCCGAAGGCGGACACCGTTTCGGCGTGGGGAATGAAGGCGCGCAACACCCTCTCCCCGTCGATCTCATGCGGCCCCAGAACGGCGAAGGGATCGGCATGGCGCCCCGCCACGATCGCTTCCACATCCCGTGAATCGGCTTGCCAGTTTTCCCTGCTCACGCCCACGCCTCCCCGATGGCGATGAATGGCCGCGCAGCGGACGCGGCTTTTACAACCATTGGTCCCCTGCCCCTCATGGTCATGGCGCCTCTGTGGCCACGCCCCAGATATCCTGGGCATATTGGCGGATGGTGCGATCCGATGAGAAGAAGCCGACATGGGCGGTATTGCGTATCGCCATCGCGTTCCAGCGGCGCTTGTCGCGCCAGAGCGCATCCACGCCGGCCTGGGCCGCCGCATAGGCATCGAAATCGCGCGCCACCATGAACCAGTCATGGTCGTAAAGTCCGCCGATCAGGTCCCGGTAGCGATTGGGATCGTCAGGCGAGAACACGCCCGAGGCAATAGTATCCAACGCCTCCTTGAGGCGCGGCGAGCGCTCAATGGTCCCGCGTGGAGCTTCGCCCTTGGCGCGCTTTTCCTCCACCTCCGCCGCCGAAAGGCCGAAGATGACGATATTGTCTGGCCCAACCTCGCGATGCATCTCCACATTGGCCCCGTCCATGGTTCCGATGGTGATGGCGCCATTGGCCATGAACTTCATGTTGCCAGTGCCCGAGGCCTCCATGCCGGCGGTGGAAATCTGCTCGCTGAGATCCGCCCCCGGCACGATGACTTCGGCCAGGCTCACATTGTAATTGGGCAGGAACACCACCTTGAGCAGGCCCCGCACCGCCGGGTCGTTATTGATGACCTTGGCCACGTCATTGATGAGCTTGATGATGAGCTTGGCGTTCCAGTAGCCAGGCGCCGCCTTGCCGGCGAAAATCTTGACGCGCGGCACCCAGTCGCGCTCGGGATGGGCGCGGATGTCGTCATACATCGCCACCGCGTGGATGATGTTGAGCAGTTGCCGCTTATATTCGTGAATGCGCTTGATCTGCACGTCGAATAGCGCTTCGGGCGATACGGTGATGTTGAGCCGGTCCTTGATAAGCCGGGTCAGGCGCTGCTTGTTGGCCAGCTTGACCGCCGCGAACTGGGCCTGGAAGCCCGGATCCTCGGCATGAACGTCGAGCCCGCGCAGCGCCTCGATATCGTCCAGGAACTGGGGTCCGATCCGCTCGCCGATCAGCTTTGTCAGCCCCGGATTGCACTGCATCAGCCAGCGGCGCGGGGTTATGCCGTTGGTCTTGTTGTTGATGCGCTCGGGATAAAGCTTGTGCAGGTCGGAAAAGACCGTCTGCTTCATCAGTTCGGTATGCAGCGCCGAAACGCCATTGACCGAATGCGAGCCGACGAAGGCCAGTTGCCCCATGCGGACGCGCCGGCCGCCATTCTCATCGATCAGCGATACATTGGCGATCTGCGCGTCGCTGAACTTGGCCCGGTTCCGGGCGTCGGCAAGAACGTCGGCATTGATCTGGTAGATGATCTGCATGTGGCGCGGCAAAAGCCGCTCCAGCAAAGCCACCGGCCAGCTTTCCAGCGCCTCGGGCAACAGCGTGTGATTGGTATAGCCGAAGGTGCCCTTGGTGAGCTTCCAGGCCTGGGCCCAGTCCAGGCCGTTCACATCCACAAGGATGCGCATCAATTCGGCGATGGAAATGGCCGGATGGGTATCGTTGAGCTGAATGGCCACCTTTTCGGGCAGCGAGGTTAACTCGCTATATTGCTGCAAGTGGCGACGCACGATGTCCTGAAGGGACGCGGAGGAGAAGAAAAACTCCTGACGCAGGCGCAACTCCTGCCCCGCAGCCGTTGAGTCGGCGGGATAGAGTACGCGGGTGATCGCTTCGGCACGGGCACTCTCCTCCAGCGCGCCGATATGATCGCCCGAATTGAACTTGTCGAGCAGGATGGGATCGATGGGCTGCGCGCTCCATAGGCGCAGCGTGTTCACGCGCGCGCCGCGCCAGCCAGCAATGGGCGTGTCGAAGGCCACGGCGAGCAGATGGTCGTTGGGGCGCCATTCCTGACGCATTGTGCCGTCGGGGTCCGTCACCGGTTCGACATGGCCGCCAAAGCCGATTTCATAAGCGCTTTCGCGCCGCTCGAATTCCCAGGGATTGCCGTGCGCCAGCCAGTCCTCGGGCAGTTCCACCTGCCAGCCCTCGCTCATCTCCTGCCGGAACAGGCCGTGGGCATAGCGGATGCCATAGCCATAGGCAGGAATTTTCAGCGTCGACATCGATTCGAGGAAACAGGCCGCCAAACGGCCCAGCCCGCCATTGCCCAGCGCCGCATCGGGCTCCATGTTGATCAAATCGCCCAGATCGACATTGAGGTTCTTGAGCGCGTCGCGCACCGGCTCCATCAGCCCCACATTGCTCATGGCATCGCGCAGCAGCCGGCCGATGAGAAACTCCAGGCTGAGGTAGTAAACCCGCTTGTTCGACGTCCGCCAGGTCGCGCGGGAGGACTCCATCCAGCGCTCCATGACATGGTCGCGCACGGTAAGGATCGTCGCTTCCAGCCAGTCATGCGGCCGGGCGACAATAGGGTCCTTGCCAACCGAATAGATCAGCCGTCCCAGGATTTCATTTTGAATGGCCTCAACAGTTACCGGACGAGGCTCGGGCGTAGGGGCGTCGTAGACGATTGATTGCTGCGGCATCTCGCAATCCAGATTTCATGACGATGTATTCCCCTCGAATGCGACCAGTCTTGCACTTAATTTGTGCATGCGAAAGCCCCCTGCATGTTTCCGCCCTTTGACAAGAGGCAACATTCCATTGAGCAAGCCTGGCTACGCCTGTCGACCCGCGCATCGACAGCGGCTAGTCTCGCATCGGGATTCCCTTGCCGCTGAAAGCGCTTTTCATGCCTCGAAAAATCATTATCGACACCGATCCCGGCCAGGACGATGCCGTGGCCATCCTGCTTGCCCTGGCGTCTCCCGACGAAATCGAGGTGCTCGCCGTGGTCGCGGTGGCCGGCAATGTCGGCCTGCACCATAATGCCAACAATGCCCGCAAGGTGCTGGAGCTATCCGGCCACACAAGCGTGCCGGTCTATGCCGGTTGCGCCCGCCCCATGCGCCGGCAATTGGTGACCGCCGAACACGTGCATGGCGATACGGGCCTCAATGGCCCCGACCTGCCCGAGCCCAGCATCCCTCTCCAAACCCAGCATGGCGTCGACTACATCATTGATGCCTTGATGAGCGCAGAGCCCGGCACCATCACTTTGTGCACGTTGGGGCCCCTGACCAATATCGCCATGGCCATGGTCAAGCAGCCCGCCATCATCGGGCGCATTGCAGAGATCGTCATGATGGGCGGCGCCTATTTCGAGGTGGGCAACATTACCCCGGCGGCGGAATTCAATATCTATGTCGATCCCGAAGCCGCCGATGTGGTGCTGCGCTCGGGCGTCCCGACCACCATGCTGCCGCTGGACGTCACCCACCAGATGCAGTCCACCCCCGCCCGGCTCGACGCCATCCGCGCCCTCGGCAACAGGACCGGCGAAGCGGTCTACCAGATGCTCAGCTTCTCCCAGGAATTCGACCTGGAAAAATATGGCTGGGAGGGCGCGCCCCTGCACGATCCCACCGTCATCGCCTATCTGCTGCGCCCCCACCTCTTCGAGGGCCGGCACTGCAACGTCTCCATCGAGACCGACAGCGAACTGACCGTGGGCATGACCGTGACCGATTACTGGCACGTCACCGGCAAGGTGCGGAACGTCAACTATATGCGCAATGGTGACGCCGAAGGCTTTTACGCGCTGTTGAACGAGCGCCTCGCACGCCTGCCCTGAGCCGGCTTGGCAAGCCGCGAAACCGGGAGTAGTGTCCGCCACCTCAT